>CAZQBM010000028.1:0-29534 GCA_964591945.1 uncultured Lachnospiraceae bacterium
GTAGTAAAACAATACTAATATCTAAATGAAAGTAGCAAGAATAAACTATCTATGCCGTTTTTGTAAAAATAAGAACTGTCTAAAGTAAAAGTCAAAATGAAATTTATGTAAAGTAAAAATCGAAATAAGATTTCTGAAAAGTGAAAACGGAAATAGAAGTTGTATAAAAGGGAGTAGTCGGCATGAAAAAAATTCTATTCGTAACAATGATGATAATGTGTGCAGGATTGACAGCCTGCGAAAGTGCGGGAAATGCAGAGGTGAGTACGCAAGGGAGAAAAGGATATGAATTCTGTATCGATGCAGAAAACAGGCTTGGAGATATGGGCGAAAACTTCTATACGGAACTTGTTGAGAAAGAGAAAGAAGCGACTGAAGCTGAGAGTGTTGCCAAAGATTTAATCGAGAACTTTGAAGAAGAACCCATTGAATGGAATGGGGAACGGGCGGAAGTTACCACAGAGCGCCTGTATCGTATCAGTCAAAGCAATGCGTTTGTGATTGATTTTGAGCCTGCAGGAAGTGAATGGATCAATGGCTTGGCTATTACAAATCCGCCCCAGTATCAGAAGATTATAATCAGGGCAAAGGAAAACGAAATTGAATTAAGCGGAGATTACATAGAACCGACGGAAGCTTTTTTGTTACAGACTGCTGAGGGATATTTTTTACTTCTGGAAACCGATGAAGGATTGGATACGGACGAACAGCTATGGCTTTTTCAAATGAAAGACGGCCATGTCTCACAGTGCGGTGAACCGATACAGGCTAAGCTTGACGCTACCAAGATGTGGACTTGGAGTTCTGATAATATAAAATGCAGCGAGATTGTAAATATAACAGACCGAATGACAGAAAGGGAGTACGCAAGCAGCGCAATCGATTTCATTTATCAGCGCAAGTATTATAAAATTGCCAACGGTCAGTTGACGGCGGTGGAAGAACTTGCCGAAACGGAGATAATTGAAACCGATTTACATACCTACAAAGCAACCATGTATCGCAATACGGAGACAGAGAGAATTATACGTTGGGAAGTGGAAGTTTATAACGGCGATGAATTATTCCAAACCATTTACTATGACCACGATGAAAATGTAGGTTGCATTCCCGACTTATATAAATTGATCTGGGAAGAAGATGTTAATTTCGACGGTACGAAGGATATCTTAGTCTGGCAGGGGCATTACGGTACGCATGGTGATTTGGCTTACCGCTGTTATCTTGCAAACGGATATGGTGGCTTGTATGAATTTTGTCCGGAGTTTCAAGAGATTCCAAATCCCAAGGTGGATAAGGAACAGAAACTGATTTGCGGATGGAACCGAAGCGGTGGGACCTATGATGATACTTTTTATCGTTATGATGGTAATACCTTTGTGCTTACACGGCGTGATATGTATGTGTGGGATGATGCAAGTGAGAAGCATTTGTTGGTGTGTTCATTGGATGCGGATGTGGTGGTATATACCGAAACTGATTATGCATTGGTTGGAAGTTACGAAGGTACAAGCGGTCTGCAGTATAGTTTTAACGTGTATACAAGCATGGATGGAGTAGGAGAATGCACGCATATTGGTAATATTACAGATATTACTTCGGATGACGAATATGCTGTGAGAAATCAAGGATTACTTTATAAAATCAGTAAAGGGCAATATTGCGTGTTTGATTATTTTTCATCGACAGTTTGTTACCTGTATGCGCAGGTACAGAATGGCGTCTGGACCATTGAAATCAAAGACCGGGACGGAAATGTGCTGGATACTTTGACGCAGACCGAACATTATGAGTACTGAGTAAGAAAAGTTTTATAAAAAGTGTATATTAGAGATTCGTAAGATACAGGCATATAGTTTGTGATTGTGCAATTTAGGGGAATTTATTTTATGAAGAAAATAGTATTTATCTGGATGATAATGATATGTATGCTGGCAGTGGGATGTACTGCGACTGCTGAAGAAGAAAAGGCAGAAGAAACAGCTAAATTAACCGAAGTGGGAGAGATAGGAGCTTCCTGGTATGCGGAGTCTCAATTTTATAAGGATTTCAGTGAGTTAGTGGTAGGCGAGAAGTTCCCGCTAAAAGATGGCCGATTTGTGCAGGTGACGGATGAAAAGATTGTAACGGATCGTGCAGAATTTAATTTCTCGGAACGTTTCGGTGAGTTGGATTCTAAAATCTATCTTTTTTATCCTTCTGACGAGAAATGGTATGTATTGTTTGAGACCTGGGCACCAAGCTATTTGCATTGTCTTCTGTTGTTTGAGGTTTGCGGGGATGACATTGTATTGTGCCAGAGAATGGAAGGCGCCTATATCGGGTCAGTACAGAGTTCTTCGCAAATTCAGATTATGGGAGAATTTTACGGACTCGGACGTACAAGAAAGTGCGATAGTGCGGAAGGAATATATTGTATTGATTCAGAGACAGAATCTTTGGTGTTGGCAGAGGGTGAATGGCTGTATTTGGAAGAAGATGGTTTTAGGACCATAAAAGGGGAAGAACTTCCGGTTATCATTAACGGAAGAGAAACTACGTTGCCTGTAGGAACGAAAATCCGCTTTGTGCAGACCGATTTAAACGGCACTTACTGGATTTTACTGGAGGATACCAGCGAAAAAGCTGTTTTAGCTTACGAAACGGATGAAAAGGGAAGATATTATATTGGCGGAAAGTCGGCAGGACTTTATTTTAAATATGGCGTGTATGTTGATGAATATACCAAAGATATGCTTGAGATAGACAGTGCGACTTCACAACTTGAAGATGATACCGAAATTGTATATCGTGAATATACAATACAGGGTGAAAAGTATGATTATCAAATTGAAGCTTTATATGATGTAGCGTTGGAGGATGAGACGGGCTGGCTGATTTCAATTTATGACGGCGATACCTTAATACAGACAATCCATCAGGAATTTGAATATTCTATGTGGGTTCACGCAGAAGAGCATATTTATGAAGCAGACGCGAACTTTGACGGAAGAATGGATTTGATTGTACGTAACGGCTTAGAGGATGTGGGCGGTAATTTCCATAGTAACTGTTATATAGGCAATGCAGACGGTACTTTTACGGAATGTAAATCTTTTTTAAGCATTAAATCGCCATGGATTGATGAAGCGAATCAGGCAGTCTGCGATTACAATCCCGGCGAAATCTATCACAATGAGCAGGTTTATCAATATGACGGAAAAGAGTTTGTAATCGTTAAGACGAATCATTACTATAAGGATCCGGATACAAAGGAATGGGTTTTGGAAAGTTATTCGAGAGAAGACTGTATTACGTTTGAATATTTATCTTCTGTAGAAGGCTTATCTGAAGCGGACAGGGTGGAGTTACAGCGGTTTGCACCTATTTTCGATGATAATATCAGGATTCACTTGTGGACACAGGAGGATAGGAAGGAAGAAGGTATATTTTCGTTGCATCAGATTCCGAGTTTTTATGGGCATGATATACCGGGCTTTTTGGATATGTACGATTACGCTATCGCAGATGTGACGGCAGACGGCAAGAAGGACTTAATTATGCGGTTTGACGATATCGGTGGCAGTGTATTTGTGGTTTGCGAAGAAAACGGCGAATATTATATGTCTTATAATTCCTGGCGCCAGATGCAGGTTGTATATGAGAATGGTTTGCATATGGGTAGTGGCGGTGCCGGAAATTATGTGTATAGTCAGATATATTTTGAAAACGGAAAGTTTCGCGAGGATTATATTGCAATTCATGATTCGGATACCGTGTATGTGGGAAACGATGAATATGAAGTGTTATTTGAAGGTTATATAAACGAGCACAAGGTATCCATGGAAGAATTTGCCGAATGGGAAACTGCGAATATTGGTAATGAAGTGCATTGGTATGATGTGACGATGGATGATTAAAAGAATATAAAGGGATTGATAGAGATGAGTAAAAAGACACTTAAAAAATATGTTTTCGCGATGCTTGTAGTAAGTATTGGAGCGATTGTTATGATTGGTTGTGGCAAGAATTTGAATACACCGACGGAAACAGAGGTTGAATCGCACTCGGAAGTGCAAACGTCTGTTTGGAGTGATGTTGACGCGAATGAAAATTTGGAAGATGATGCAGATGCAATGTCGGATGTTAAGCAGGAATCGGAAGAGGCGGTTGTAAGTGAAGAAAGTCCGGTGTTGAGTTCGGAAGATGCCATAGTATCTTTGCAGAATCTTTTGGAAAGTGACTCTCCTATGTTTGAGGAAGAATTGGGCAGAAAATTGTATGAGTGCCGTATGTCGCAGACGAATGCGGTAAATTTTACGGGAGAATGGAAGCGTACGAATGTAGTGAGGGCTTTTGAAGCTAACCTTACCATATCGAATCAGGATGCAGAAGGTTTTGATGTGGAAGGCTATGTGTTCTGGTATTCCCATAGCGGAGAGCTTGAGGACGGGCATGCGTATTTTGTAACGGAGAATGTTGCGGTTTATGAATTTTATAATGATGTGTTGGAAACCTATGCATATCTTTTATTTTACATCGATGGGGATGTGATGCAAATTTATGCAACCGGCGTGGATGCAGACTTCGGCTTGGGGGCAAACTGCTTCTGGCAGGGCAAGTATGTGAAGGGTGAGCCGTCATATACGAATGAAACTGTGGTACAGGATAATTTCTCGGAAGAAACATTGGCGCAGATTCATGAGCTTATAGGTGATGGGCGATATGAAAGTATGTTTATTACCACTATGGAAAACGGTGCGTTGGTGCAGGAAAATTGTGTGTTGGCAAACGGAACCAAGGCGACATATTATAATTCGTTTATCTATGGCATCGCGGATTATAATCATTTTACATTACTTATAGATGAGAATGGTGAAATTTACATTGAAATCGGTCCGGAGAATGAAGTGTTCAGCACGGTGGAAGGGGTTACCAAACTTCCGGAATATGAGATTAATTAAAGAAGCACGGCTGACGTATGAAAAAAAGGGCGGAAATTATCCGGATAAAATATGAAATGTATTCCGGGAGAATTGGGTTGAATGGATATAAGGAATAATTGTATGAAGAGCAGAAGAAAAGTGCAGATGATATGCGTATGTATGGCTATGTTGACCTTGGTCGGCTGTACAGCCGGCGGACAAGCGGAGTCGGAACCGATGAATGTAATTCCTTTGGCAGAACTTGATGGAGAAGGTGTAGCTGATTGGAATTTGGATTCTTCAGAAGAAGATAACAGTGAAGTGCCTGCGGAGGAAGCAACCGAAGAAATAAGCGAAGAAGAAACAACCGAAGCGGAAGAAGAATTGTCTGTAGAGAAATCCTTGGAACAAAATGGCTGGGCGAGAGTGCCTGAAAATACCGAATTTGTGCTGGGAAAGGATATGAAGTTCCGCCTTGCCGATGACCGTTTGGTCAAAGGGGACCAAAGTGTGATTTTCGGGGACGTATACGGCACCGTTTACAGAGCATATGTTATGGAACCGCAAGAGGGACAGTACTATATGCTTTTAGAAACCTGGGATTACATGCAGTTAAGGGAAGATTATGTACTGGTGTATCAGTTGACGGAGAATGAAATGGTTCTGTGCCAGGAAATATATGGCGGAAACATCAGTGAAATAATTTCTGCCGATACGGTCAGAATGGGACAGGTGGAGAAAGATTTTGGGCTGACAAGGACTTTTAGTACCTATCGTTTGGATAAAAGTACAAAGACTTTGGTCTCGACGGAAGAATGGAAGGAAGTAAACCGATATCTTACGGCAGAAGAAAAAGAGATTCCCATATGGTTTAATGGGGAAGAAACCCTTCTTCCGGTGGGAAGTTCTGTTCGGATGGTAGAAACGAATTTGCAGGGACATATCATTGTTGAAGATGAGGAGACCGGAGAACGCGGGGATTTCTTTTATGAAACAGATGAAAACGGCAGGATATTAATCGGCGGAGAGCCTGCGGGAGCATATTTTGAAGATACATTGGTTACGGAATTTCACGAAACGAATCTGCAGGAACGTGCGGAGGCTTTGGAAACGGCCGGTGAAGGCGGTTTTGCCGTGATGTGTGAATCGGTGGAACAGGGTGAACGATATACCTATCATATTACGGATTACTGCGGCAGTTTAGAAGGTTGGAGTGAAAAACGCATTATCGAAATATATGAAGGGGACCGCCTGATACAGACTATCGAACAATTGTGGGAAACTCCTGTACAGCTTTCGGCTATAGAGGAGCGTGTTTGGGAGCAGGATGCTGATTTTGACGGTGTAGAAGATATCGTCTTTTTTGACTGTTATACAGGCAATCAAAGTGCCGAGTTATATAGCTGCTATTTATCAAGAGGCAGCAAATTTGTGGAATGTGAGTCATTTTATGGGATTTTTAATCCGAGATTTGATGAAGAAAATAAAGTGATATCATCTTTCGGCAGAGGCAGCGCAATATCTTACAGCATGAGTTATTACCGCTATGAGGGTACGGAATTTGTAAAATTCCGGGAAGATAATTATGTGGGAAATGAGGAAGTGGGCGCACATATTATGGAAGATGTGCATCCTTTCTGGAATTATATGATGGTGAGTGAAGACCTAAGCGAAGAGGAAGAGAAAGAGATGCAACGCTTTTATCCGGTTTTCTGTTCAAACAAAGAGATGACTTTGTGGTATGGAGGAATGGAAGTTATAGGAACTACTACCTTTGACGGAATTGCAGAACTCTTCCTGGAAGAAGAAGGTGTTACATTACAGTATCTGTATGAATTTGCTTTTGTGGATATGACGGGAGATGGTCAGAAGGAACTGGTGATGCGTTGCGGAGATTTGGGCAGCAGTGTTTTCGTTCTCCTGGAAGATGACGGGGAGTTTTATATATCCTATTTTGGTATTCGTTGGATGCAGACTATATACGAAGACGGAATGTATCGGGGCAGTGGCGGTGCCGGGACATGGGTGTATCTGCGATTGTTTTTTGAGGACGGGAAATTACGCGAGGAAGAAATCGCTTGCCATAATATGAGAGATATTCACGTGGAAGATGCAGAGGATATAGTTGTTTTTGAAGGCAATGTCTACGGAGAAGAAGTTAATTTGGAAGAATTTTTACTATGGGAAGTTGAGCATACGGGTAACGAGGTAGAATGGAATGAGGCAGTTATATTCTAGAATAAAAAAGAATTTGTACATATCCGCAGGCCTATGTGTGTCTGTGATGGTGCTGGCAGGATGTGCAGGATTGCAGGGTGCGTCTGAAGACAGCCTGCAAATTGTACAGCAACAAAGGAAAATTGCATTAGAACCTGTTCGGGGAATTCAGGAAGTAAAAGAGCATCTGGCGATGCTGCTTAGTGATGATGTGCTGATATATGCGGAGAGTTCTGAATGTGAAGATGAGGATTCGGGAATTGCGGATGCAAACTCTGAATGTGCTGATGAAGAACTTGAAAATTTGAATGGTGGCGATGAAATTGTAAACAGCGATTCCGGAGAAAGGGAAGAAGACTTTTTAACAACGGACGAACGGATTGTAAATCGTATGAATAACATCGCAAATCTTAAGGACTATCATTATGATAAGTATACCGGCCAGCCTGTATACACCAAATGCTACTATTTCGATGAACGCTGGGGTGCTGAATTATATGAAATGAGGACTGCGCAGGAAGGCAATGAGGTCTATGTAAATTTTGAAGGGACCTGGAATCGTACGCAGGTAAACAGCGGAATGGCTGCTAAACTGGAAATTTCGAATCAGGATACAGAAGGCTTTGATGTTTCCGGCTATATTATGGATTATAACAGCTACACCCGTCCGGAATACAGGGCATATTTCCTACGTTATGATTTGGCGATTTGTGAATTTACGCCGGACAATGGAAAGACCACCGGGTATATTCTGTTTGAAAGAACTGCGGATGGAATGAATATATACGCTACCGGTTTGTTGGAAGAGTCAGAATATTATGACTGTACCATTACGATTGCAGGCGAATATACAAGCAAAGAGCCGGTGTATAGTAATACAACCCGGGTGGAGGACAATTTTACAGAGAAAGAATTGGCAGAGATTCGCGCACTTCTCGGGGATGATTATTATGAGTACTATTTTTATAATGTGGTAAGGTACGGAGAGTTGGATGTTACCAAAGTAGTATTTGAGGACGGAACTAAGGCAATTCATTATGTGGGTGATTATCCGGCGATGAATTATTGGACCTTTGAACTTTTAAAATGTGAGAACGGGGATTTGTATTGTAAAGTCTGTTTGATGAGTCCCACATTCTTTACCAATGTGGACGGAGCAACAGATTTGCCGGAATATGAACTTGCCAAGGCAACGGAGCAGGAAAAGGCAATTGCTATAATCCAATCAGGAGACGGCCGGTTTGATGCCAAGCTTGGGGATTCATTATGGAATAGTCGTCCTGACGGACCGGTAAAAGATGCGGCAGATTTCACGGGTGAATGGAGTAGAACCGATGTGCATAGCGGTTTGTTTGCGACTATAGACATTAGTAATCAGGATGAAGAGGGATTCGATGTAGGTGGTAGCGTGGGGTACTTTTCCCACGGCGGACGCTTGGAGGACGGGCGTGCATATTTTATCACGGATACTATGGCAATCTATGAATATAACGGCTGCTATCTGTTGTTGGAGAGAACGAGAAACGGCATAGAGGTATATGAAGCGGAAGCGCAAGGTAAAAGTTTTCCTTTCGGGGCGGGCTGTTCCATGGAAGGAAATTATACTTTGGGCAGACCGGAGTATACGAATGAAGGATATATGGAAGAGAATTTTACACAGACGGAACAGAATGAAATCAAGGCATTGTTAGGTGATGCCTATGACATGAATTTTGAAGATGTGGTTAATTACGGTGTGGTGGATTCGTGGACCTGCGAATTGCAGGATGGAACCAAAGCTGTTTTTTATGACGGCTGGTTTCCGACCGTGGCATTCTGCAATTTCAGAATGTTAAAATGTGAAAACGGCGATTTATATTGCGAAGTGGGAAATGAAAATGATTGGTATACCAATGTGGCCGGTGAGACGGATTTCCCTGCATACAGAATTGTCTGGTATTAAAAGTGTAAAAAGGAAACGTGTAAATACAATGAAGAGAAAGAAAAGAATACAAAAATGCATCATAATGTTTCTTGTGGCAAGTATGCTGTTGTCTGTGGGTTGCGGGGAAACGAAACCGGAGGAACCGGTGAATGTAATCGGTTTTGGCGAGATGGATACAGAGGGTGTTGCCAGCTGGCGACCGGAAGAGAACAGCAATAATGCGGTTGATGTAAACGATAGTATTTCGGTTAAAGATGAGTCGGACGAGGCGGAAAACGAAATCGAAATTACAGATACAAATGCAGAGAATACCACAGAGGATG
Organism: uncultured Lachnospiraceae bacterium; assembly: GCA_964591945.1. Lineage (GTDB taxonomy): Bacteria > Bacillota > Clostridia > Lachnospirales > Lachnospiraceae > UBA3766. The sequence continues at coordinate 9,369 of CAZQBM010000028.1, forward strand.
CAACGTCAGACGGTCAGCAGGAAGAAAAAGAAGGCCTGTTGTTTAGTATGGAGCCGGGAGTGTTGGATAATCCGTTGTTTGCTTCTTTCTTGGCAAACGAAACAGTGGCAGTGGATAATACTGTGCGGAATGATGCAACCATCGTAAGTTATCTTGACTTTGATTTTTATGGGGAAGAATTTTATCTGGAAGACCTGTATGAGGCATTTCAGGAAAAAACACTGAACAACGGCGGAATACAGGGCGTTCAAATTTTTACAAGGGATTTTGACCTGGATGAAAAAGAAGAACTGGTTGTATTGATTGAGTATTGGCAAAATAACGGTCTTGCAGGCGTGCTGTATACCTTTAAGGAAAAAAACGGAACGCTGTATGCCTGGGAAGAAGCGTTTGTATTTGCGGGAAACAGTAAGGTTACATTTTATGAGAACGGCACCTTCAGTATGGCTTATGCTGATAGTACCTTGTTTGCAAGATATGATGAAAAGGGACAACTGGAACCGATATTAAGTCACTACGAGTACATCCCAAGGTTTGATTCCTATTGGGGAAGTGTAGAGTGCAGTCGCGGTGTTACGGTTTATGAAAACGGTGTTAAAGCAGAAAGCGCAGAATATGAGTTTCGGTTATGGAGCGTAGGCGGAGAAGAACAAATTGAGAAGGAAGAAATTGCTTCTCAAAAAGAATATTATGAAATAATGAATGCATTTTGGGAAGGGCAGGGAGACGATGAAGGTCTTGCGTTATGCACACTTTCTAATCTGAATAGGGCGGAAGAGTTTGCGGAACGGGTTTCGTTTGAACATATATGTAACTTTTCGGCTAAGTACCCGGTGCCCACGCCTAAATTATGTTATACCGATTATCAGGTAGATGAAGAGGTGGAGTCAAATGACCTTTTTATGCAGTTTATAAATGGGGAGACGGAAGCCTATGAGCTTGTGGAAGTGCGAGAAGATGTAAAAGATTTCTACATCGGTGAAATACCGGAAACGGATGAGGAGAGTACCGTAATCTCGTCTTTTGAAAAGCCGGTTATGATTACCGACGTTTATGAGGAGCATAAACAAAAGTACAATATTTATTATATTGATGCTTTCTGGTATGAGATGGATGCGGTCCGCTTTGCTGCAAGGGATTTGGACGGCGATGACAAAGAAGAATTGCTTATGCTGGTGGAATACGGCGAAAAGAAAGGCGATTTGCACGTTTTTCACGAAGAGAACGGGAAACTCTATCGTTGGGAAAGTCTGCGTGATATCAGAGACAGCGTGGAAGACTTGGAATTATGTTTTTATAAGGATAATGTGATTGGTATTGTCGGAAAAGAAGATGCAGAGTATCTAAGGTATAATGAGGCGGGAGCTGTTGAGAAGATATTAAGCATTGATTTTGAGTACAAGGACCGTCAAGATTACGAGACAATGCGTATCTATTATCGTACTTACAAGGCGGTATTTTATGAAAATGGTGTGCAGACCGACGTATTGTATTATGAAGACAAGTATTTTATTGAAGATATTGATGGTTTGCCTTCGGATGCGGATGAATACAGGTCCACATCGGATGGTTTCGTAAAAGACCGGTATCAAAAAGAGGTTTCGAAGTTTAAAGAAGAACTTGGAGACTGTGAAGTGTTGTTGGGAGCAAACGAGACGCATTCTGCGGAGAAACTGTATACTGTTGAGGTAGTAGAGTTGTTCCGTACGGCAGAATGTGAGAGTCGTGAACTTTTAGATTATTTTCGTGAAGGTAAAATACCGGCGCAGTATGTTAGCTATGAGAACGGTATTCCTGAAACTACCGGAAGGCAAGGATTCCTTGTAGAACTTTATCATACTGCGAATCCTGAAATCGGCAGATTGGCTAATTTGGATGCGGATTCAGATTATGAAATGGTTGTGCGCGGTCCTTACGGCGGAACTTATCTGGATGCAAGAAACGGTAAAGTGTATATTATTGCAACCGGGCAGGGTACGGCTAATGTAATCAGTTATGCAGAATATGATGAGCAGAACTGGATTATGGAAAGCGATACTACCCACGGCGGACGGCAATGGTACCATTTGCGCAGGTTGGACTCTGACGGAACGATTATCGAAGCGTTTACGCTTGCAAAGTATTATTGGGACAATCCCGGAGAACCGGACGGACCGGATACGGTATATGAGTACAACGGAGAAGAAATAACCAAGTTTGAGTACGACAGAATACTGGGAAGTCTTGACATTGTTAAAACGTCTGCCTGGTATTATGAATAAAACAATGTGATGAATTAGTTGTATAGTTGGAAAGGTTATAAAAATGAAAAAGGTAATGAGTCGAAAGGGAATAAAAATTATCAGTGTATTTTGGGCAACCGTCCTTGTGCTTGGAATGTTTGGATGTGCAGAAAAAGAGGAAATGGCAGAGACTTCGATGACAGAAAGTGAAGTAAGTACAGCTGTGGAAACCGAAGAATCAGAAAGCGAAACGGTGCAGAGTACAGAAGCGGAAGAACTTGGGGATACGCAAACTGTGGTTTATTCCGATAAATGTCCTACCGGTGCATCGGTGTCTGCCACTTATGCAATCAATGAGTTGCCGGAGATGGAAAACCAACACTATGCAAAGTGGGATGATAATATTTACTTTAGACAATATAATGCCGAAAGCTTTGAGGAAGGTGCATTATGGGCTGATATCGGTTATTCCGTCGAACCACTTGTTGAGAAGAGCCTGATGTGTATGGATGCACAGGGAAATCTTACCAAGGTAGGAACGGATTGCGGATATGGTCCTATGTATATTATTGATGTTGATGGTAACGGCCCCAGAATCTATTCTACATTACTGGATCAGGACGGACGATATAAAATCTATTCCTGCGATTTGTCAGGTGGTGATGTAAAGTATCTCTACAGTAGTGAAGATTCCATTGAATTTATCCAACGATATGAAACTAAAATTTCTTTTATGAGCGGAATGTTTGATGAATGTTATATTGATTTGGTAACCAAAGAGGTTAAGGCAGTGAATTTAGGAAAGTATTCATCGGGCGAATGGATTGGTATGGATGAAGACGGTATGTACTTTATGGTGGGAGTAGATGGCGAAGAGTTCCATATCTGCAGGACTACTTATTACGGTGATGTAAAAGTATTAGCTAAAATACCGGAGACGGATATCATTACAGAAGAGTATATGGACCTGTTTGTAGATGAGGAAGGAAAACTGTGGGGGATATCGGACATTGCAATATCGGATGCTGATTTTATAGGGGATAAAATTTATTTTATGATTATGTCGTATAGCGGAAGCGGGCATATGCCTGCCAGCGGTGCGGTTTATGAAGTGGACAAGTTTACAGGTGAGTGTAACAAAATATTTATGTCGGACACAGCCACTCAATTTCATATTGTAAAACAAGGTGAGAATGCATGGATATATTATCCTGCGTCCGGAACTGTAGACGAAGAGTGGAAAAGATGGGCAGAATGTGAACAGTTTGCGGGAGAGCAGGGTGCTGAGGCACCAACTGCTGTATACGGCGAGAATGATATGGGACATCTTGCTTTGGGACATTACGCAACAGATGACGGATATCATTTGTATGCTACACCGGATAACACGGGGTGCAGCTATATTGTATTGTCCGCAGAAGAAATCAATGCATTGGGAATTGATACACCATTCATTCGAAGAGAAACGAACGGAACGGTCGAATGGAATGTTGTAAGAGCGGAATATATTGGAGATAAGCTGTTTTTTAGTGTGGAGATTTCTGACCATGATATAGAACAGAATATCGGCTGGCGTGACTTTTATGTAAGACGTATTACTTATGATTATTATAAGGATTTGAGTACCGGTGAGATTAAGTTGATACAGAGTTATTAAGAATATGTATTGTCTGCGTTTGTTTGCGATTTGAGTATGAAAAGTAATAAAAGTAAATTGTGTTTAGAGGGGTAATAGTATGATTAAAAAGGTAATATATATGTGGGCGTTGGTTGCAATTATGATTTTAATTGCCGGTTGTAATCGACAGGAGTCGATTACGGAGGAAAACGTCTCGGATGCAAGTGGCGGAACCTTATCCATGCAACCTGAGTCTGACAGCGAAACCACAGATGATAACAGTGAAACGGCAGAAAGTGACAGTACAGAGGAAGCGGATGAAAGCACTGTGGAAGAAACTTCTGTTCCGGACATTTCAGAAGAAGAATTGCGTCGTCTGGTGGACGGTAACTATTTCTGCATTACCAACGCATTTGAGTACGGAAGACTTTCTATGGAAGGAAGCACGGACGGAAGAGTAGTTGTTTCAAACGAGTATTTTACCGGTTATGCGCAGTTTGAAGATTTTATACGGAGTATTTATACGGAAGAAGAGGCAGATTATCTGTTGTATGAGTACTGTGGCGGATTCCCAGTGTATTACGAAAAGGACGGTGTCTTTTATCAGAGAGCAGAACTTTTTGGCGGTGGTATGGTGTGCCCTTGGGAGAGCTATGTGATAGAGGATATTGAAGGAGATGACGATGAATGCAGATTCTCTGTGTATGCAACTTATCCTGCGGATATTGCACCGGAGGGTGTGCCGGGCGAGCGGTATGAATATCTTGCCGTAAAAGAGGATGATGGCTGGAAACTTGCTTTTATCGTAAGCAGACGTAACTGCAGCTTGGAAGAAGCGCAGGAGTATTTGGCAAAGGACAGAGCGGCAGCAGGCGTTGATATTGATTACGAGAACCTGATTACAGAGAAAGAGGCATTGGAAATTGCATATAACTTTATTTATGAGGGTTCTGATATCGAACAGTATCGTACATATTGCGATGCAATGCCGTATTTTGATCCGAAGGGAAATGCCACTGTTCAAATGGATGGCATTACTTATGAAGAAAAATCCGGTTTGGGCTATGTCGCAATGCAGTATGGGGAAGGCGGTATGGAAAGCTTTGATGCAGCCAATCCTTCGCCGGATAAGACCAAAACCTGCCTGACCTATATCGGCAAATCCGAGAATGATGCATTTTATGTATTCTGGTTGTATTCATATATTTCGGATGGCGACGGGGAATACCACTATTCTTCGTTAGATTATATTCTTGTTTCGGCAGACGGAAGGGAACTTGTTTCAGAGAGACATGATGCAAACGGGGCTTATATTGAAGATTCGTTGGAATGGAAAGATTTCACGAAGTTTTTGGATTGTGAGATTGTAAACAGTTGGATTTTCTGATAAGGAGTTTTGAATAAAATGCCTGCGATGTAAAAGAGGAGAAAATAGCTATGCGAAAGAAGATAAAAGCTGTTTTGTTGATTGTGGCAGCATCTCTTATCCTGAATATGTTTGGCTGTGCGCAGAAAGCAGATGCCACCATAGCAATTGCGATGGGAATGTTTGCCTGTACGGTGAGAATGGATTTGGCAGCAGGACAATCGGACGGAGATACCTCGCAAGATACATATGAACAAACGGCAAATACGGAAACCTCGGAAACGGAAGAAAGTGTGCCTATGCCGACAATGACTTTGGAGGAAGCTTTGGAACGTATGGAATATGCCAAAACGGACCATTTTCTTGTGTTTGAACCGGAAGAGGGTGCAGCTTTGTTTTATTATGCATCTTCTCAAGAGAACGCGAAGGATTTTACGGGAACCTGGCAACGTACGGATGTAAAGAGTCTGTGGAGTGGAACGGTTTATATTAATGATCAGGATGAGAGTGGCTTTGATGTAGGCGGGAGATTTCGTTTTCAGTCTTACAAAGCGTCTATCGAGGGCAGGGCATATTTGGTAACGGAGAACCTGGCGATTCTCAGAGTGTATAATGAATGTGCCAAGCCGGATGAGGTGAGCGGTGAGACGAACTGGTACGAATACGTTGCTTTTGAATATACGGAAGACGGATTAAATGTATATGCTACTGCCCGGGGTGATGATTTGTTCGGCATGTTTCAGGATTATTGTTTTGCAGAAGGTCAATATATACAGGGAGACCCTTTTTATACGGATGTAAATATTTTAGATGATACGTATGCAGAAACTTTACAGGATGAAATTAAAACCCTGATTGGTCCGGAACTCTATAGGGATTGTTTTGTGGAGACTACGGAGAACGGCAGTTTGTTTATATATGATATTGTGTTGGAAGACGGCACGCAAGGGAAGCATTATCATGCATATTCCATGGGAAGAGAAACAACACTTTTTTATAAAATATATGTATTTGATAATGGTGATATTTACGGAAAGATTGGCAAAGACAGGATATTCTTCAGCAATGTGGAAGGTGCGACGGAAGTGCCGGACTATGAATACGTGGAAGATGGGTTGATGTACGGATAAAAGGTAAGATAATACTTATTTTAAAGTGCTATAAGGAAGTGGGATGAAATGAGAAAAAGTATATGGATTGTCGGAATCGTTATTATGATAACAGGGTTATTTGCTTGTAATAGTAATGACGCATCAGAAAAAGAAAGGGTTTTTGCAATACGGGCTGACGAAATCGGAGATTATGGTGCTGATTGTTTTATGTACGGCGAATTTGTAACCGGAGAATCGGACCAGACTACTGCGAATGTTAATGTCTTAGAAGATATTTATACGGACGAAGAACTTGCGCAGATAAAAGAAGTGCTTGGGGAAGAAGTTTATGAGGATATGTTTGTAACGACAACGGAAAATGGTAAAGTGGAAATCTCCGGTTGTGTACTGCATGAATGTATCGGGCTTTATTACAGAGCATATGTTCCCGGAGCTGCGGGTTTAAAATATTACAATATGATTATTTGTGAGAATGGAACTGTTTATGGTGAAATCGGACCGGGACCGGCTGGAACTTTTTTTACAAATAATCCGGAAGCTATGGAAATGCCGTATTATAAGAAAGTGGATCTATATATGACCTTCCGGGAGTTTAAGAATTATATAAATAAGATAGCACCCGATATGCAGGTGGGTGACGTGATAGAGTTGCCTACGGATTTGGATTATTTTTTTGCGTTGGGTGAGGATGCGCGAGATCATATAAGGGGAACGGACATTTTAAGTGTTAGAATTGAGAGCAGCCATATTTTAAACCATCCTTCCGGAAAAGTATTTCTTGTACTGAGTTATGCAGATCAATATTATACAAATTATCCGGAAAATGAATATGTAGAAGAACCCGTACTTACAGAAACGGACTGGTTGTATGTATATGATATCACAGATGATGAACTGAGACGTACGGATATATGGTACGATATAGAAATTGTTGGGGAAGTCGGAATTGACCGGATTGAGGCGGTTCGTACGGTAGATATGTTGGGCACTTATCAGTGTTACAAAGATTACGCTTTGGATGAGCGTGGAAGATTGCTTGCATTAAGTGAAGGTTTTGTTTTCGAGCCTCATGCAAGCGGGAAGGGAAATTTAAAAGTAAAAAAAGAACTTCCGGTTAGCATAGATGGAGCGGAATGTGTTATTAACCCCGGAGAAGAAATTATTATTACCGGTGGAAGTGTAAACGATAAAGAAATCTACTTTCGCTTGGTTTCCACAGGAGAAGAGGGGACCATTTTCTATGAAGAAGATTTTATAGGGTGCGTTTATATTAATGGAATTGAACAATATGAATATTTTGAAAATTTGTTAGAATTGCAGGATTAAATTAGTAATTGAATTTAAAATGATTTTATAAATGAAAAGGAACTCCTTTTGTTAGGTAATAGCAGGCTTAGCAAGAGGAGTTTTTCTTTGATAAAACAATAAAATGGGAGGAGTAGGCAAAAATTTATTTTTTTTTAAAAAAAAGTGTTGACAAAGTAGCAAAAACATACTATTATACAAAATGTAAGTAGCAAGTCGATACGAACTAACTGCTTGCAAGTGTAAAAGGATTGAATAAAAGATTTAAGTGAAAGGGGATTCTTTATGAAAAGAATTTTAGTAACAACATTATTATTATCATGTATGACTTTGGTGGGATGCAATCCCGTAACAATGAAAATTACAGCTTCCGATGACTTGTCGAACATCAATGTGGAAGTGGACGGATTTTCTTTGGAAAACATTACAATGCAGGAAGACGGCAGCGTGAATGTAAGCTTTGACAATCCCGGAACAACAACTCCGACCGGGAATGCAGTGGTTTCCACACAGGATGTTACAATGCAGAATGCGTCTATGCAGACGCCTGTAGTGCTTGGAAGTACAACGCAGAACACTGCATCAAATAACCAGTCAAATGATGTGACGGGACAGAATACAACAACACAGAGTACACCTGCATCAAATGAGACAGCACAGAATGTGCCTGCAGTGAATGCAACAACACAGAATAATGCCACAAATACTCAGGCAACAGACAATACGGAAAATAACGCAGCAACAACTCAGGTACAGACGAAAGATGCTTATGGCGTTTTCAAAGATCTCGTTACTAACCATTTGACCGCTTATGATAATATTAGCAGCATCGAGTTAAATCCGGCTGCAGTTGATTTCTCGTTTGTTTCCAGCGTAAACAATGACTGGACACGTGTGGATAAAGCGATTGTTGTAAAACATTCTGCAGGCAAAGTATTCCTTGTACTCGGATACGATGCGATGTCAGCTGATTATGTCGTGGAGGTTTATGAAGTGAGCGGTGATGTACCTACTTACTGTTCTACAGCAACAAATGTACGTGTTATATCATATGATCCCAACCAAAAGACTTTCGGAACCGAAGTAACGGTTAATGTATTAGGTACTTATTGGGTAGGTATGGTGCATGAATTAAAGGATAACGGCGAATTTGCAGTTAAAGGAAATATTTACACCATCGATACAAGCTATAATGTGGAACGCCATACTCTTACCATAACCAAAGAATTACCTGTTTGGATGGAAGGCGGTAATACAACACTTCAGCCGGGAACCAAGATTATTATTGACGGAGTAAGTACATGGAACGAGATGTTCTTTACAGTGGAGGGAACTGATGAAGGTGGTTATATCACTTATGAACTTGATGCAGAAGGCAGAGTTATGATTAACGGTATATCAGAAGCGGAATACTTTGAAACATTGCTTTATACCGGTTAATGAAAGTATAAACGGAAGAATTTTAGTATAAAAAACAATATATCAAATCGTTTGTGTAAAAGAATCACATAAATTACAAAAAAAGAGATCGTTTTTGGGGAAGAACGGTCTCTTTTTTATTGCTTTTACGGATAAAATTGTGTTCAAAAATACCGGAACCACAAGATTTTGTAAAAGTCTAAAAAAATTATAAAAAAGTGAACAAAAAGTGAAAAAATGCTTGATTAGAGCTTTGAAATGGAGTAAAATGACCATAAAAGTGGTAAAAAGTGAAACTAAGTGGTGGTTTGTGGAGTAAAATCACCCATTTTTGCATTCCAAAAGAGGTATTGTGTATGTTGATGGGTTTCATGGGTGAATACAATCATACAATTGATACCAAAGGCAGGCTGATCGTTCCGTCAAAGTACCGTGAAAAACTGGGAAATGAATTTGTTGTAACAAGAGGAATTGATGACTGCCTGTTTGTGTATGCCGGGGATGAGTGGGCAAAGGTAATGGACAAGCTTGGCGAAGTCCGTATGACAAACCGCAAGGCAAGAGAGTTTACCAGATACTTAATCGGTGGAGCTACAGAAGTGGAAACCGACAGCCAGGGCCGTATTTTGGTTCCGGCATTTTTACGAGAGCATGCAAGCATTATGAAAGAAGTTGTGTTAGTTGGTATGGGAAACCATATTGAAATCTGGGCAAAAGAGAAGTATGACGATGTGATGAGCGCAACTAACATCAGTGAACTTGCAGAAGAACTGGATGAAACCGGTATTTGGATTTAAAGCAATCGTTTGGAGGAATATATGGGATTTGAACATAAGTCGGTTCTTCTTTGGGAAACGATTGAAGGGTTAAATATCAAACCGGATGGAATATACGTAGACGGCACCCTTGGCGGCGCCGGACATTCTTTGGAAATTGTCGAGAAGCTGGGGGATGGAGGAAGACACATCGGCATTGATCAGGATGCGGCAGCCATAGCGGCTGCAACAGAAAAGTTGAAACCGTATGAAGAGAAGGTGACAATCGTACGCAGTAATTATTCTGCCATGAAGGAAATTCTGAAAGAATATGCGCCGGAAGGCGTAGACGGAATTATGCTTGATTTGGGAGTTTCGTCTTATCAGCTGGATACGGTAGAGCGAGGGTTCGGTTATAAAAACGATGCCCCGCTGGACATGCGTATGGATCAGCGTCAGAGTCTGACTGCGAAAGATATCGTAAACGGTTACAGCGAAATGGAACTGTTCCGCATTATTAAGGATTATGGCGAAGACCAGTTCGCAAAGAACATTGCAAAGCACATTGTGAGAGCAAGGGCAGAAAAGCCTATTGAAACTACTTTTGAATTAAATGAAATCATCAAAGCGGCCATTCCTGCCAAGATGCGCGTGACGGGAGGACATCCTTCAAAGCGTACCTTCCAGGCGATTCGAATTGAATGCAACCGCGAGTTAGAGGTTTTAAGAGATACATTGGACGATATGATTGATGCGCTTAAGCCGGGCGGCCGGTTATGTATCATTACATTCCACTCCTTAGAAGACAGAATCGTCAAGTCAAGTTTTAAGAAAGCAGAGAACCCTTGTGTGTGTCCGCCCAGTTTTCCGATTTGTACCTGCGGTAACAAATCAAAAGGCAAGGTAATCACAAGAAAACCGATTTTGCCAAGCGAAGAAGAGATGGAAGAAAACAAACGTTCCAAATCAGCAAAGTTACGCGTGTTTGAAAAATGTGAAGAGTAGACGATAGAAGCAAGGTCGGCATATTTTGAAAAATGAGACCGGAAAAAGAAGGAAAACAGCGAAAGAAAAGTCGAAAATTTTATAAAAGAAGGATTGTGTAATATCAAGGAGGATAGTAAAATGGAAAGGGTAAAGTACGCAAATAAAAGACCTGTAGCAGCAAATGCAGGTCGTGCGACAAACGGAAAAGAGTATATATATGGCAATACAGTTCCCGATATTAAGAGGGAATTGGACGAGGCACCCCGTAAAAAATTAAGTGCAACCACCAGAAAGAATCGTGAGAAGGCAAAACATATGAATTTGCCTTACGTTATGTTTCTGATTGCAGCAATGGCAATGGCGATTGTAATGCTGACAGGCTATATCCGTGCGAATGCGGAAGTAGTAAACAGCGTGGAGCGAATTGCATCTTTGGAAAGCCGGTATCTGAATTTGAAGGCGGATAATGATGAAGAGTACAGCCGTATCATAAATTCAGTTGACTTAAACGAAGTAAAAAGAATTGCACAGGAAGAATTGGGAATGCATTACGCTACGGAGGGCCAGATTGTAAAGTACACTGATGAAATCGGTGACTATGTAAAACAATACTCTGACATCGATTAATTAAAGCGGGTGTGATTTTTGAAAACGTCAAAACAGACAAAGAAAAAGAAATTTGATATGGACATGCGAAAAAAACTAGTAATGCTGTTTGTAATGGTGTTACTAGCTTTTGTCGTGCTTGGGGTAAGATTGGTTTTAATCAATACGCAAAAAGGTGATGAATATACCCATACGGTTTTATCACAGCGTCATTATGACAGTATGATTATCCCTTATCAGCGCGGAAGCATCGTAGACAGCAACGGAACCACTCTTGCAGTCAGCAAAAAGGTTTATAATGTTGTACTTGATGTATCTGTTATGAATTATTACGAGAATCGTACAGAGGGCACCACAACAGCAACCATCAGCGCATTGCAGAAGTGCTTTGGATTGAATTCGCATGAGATTTCTGCTTATGTGGCAGAGAATCCTAATTCTAAATACTATGTACTTGCCAAAAGACTGGATTATGAAGAAATTCAGCCCTTCTTAACTATGGTGGAAGAAGCGAAGGCGTCTGAAGAACTGACTGATTTGCAGGGTGTTTGGTTTGAAGAAGAGTATTTGAGATATTATCCTTTGGGAACAGTGGCATGTGATGTGCTTGGTTATACCAACGCGGGTAATGCCGGTGCTTACGGTTTGGAAGAATATTATAATGATACGCTGAATGGAACCAACGGTAGAGAATATGGTTATTTGAACGAAGATTCAAACTTGGAGCGTACTACGGTTCCGGCGGTAAACGGTAATACTTTGGTTACTACCATAGATGCTAATATTCAAAAGATTGTAGAAGAAAAGTTAACGGAATACAACGAGGCCTATTTCGGTAATTATCGTGAAGGTGAAGACGGAAGCTATAATACCGGTTGTATTATTATGGAAGTGGATACGGGTAATATTCTTGCCATGGCAGGATATCCGTTTTATGACTTAAACGAGCCCAGAAATGCGGAATTATATTTTACGCCGGAAGAAATTGCGGCAGTGGAAGAAAACGGTGGAACCGTAGGGGAAATGTTGGCGGAATTATGGAAGAATTACTGTATTTCCGCGACTTACGAGCCCGGTTCCGTAGCCAAGCCTTTTACGGTAGCGGCAGCTATAGATTCCGGTTCGATTACCGGAAATGAAACCTATTATTGTGGCGGTTTGCTTGAAATCGGCGGTTATAAAATCCGTTGTCACAACCGTTATGGTGACGGTGAAATCAATGTATCCAATGCGGTAGCCCAGTCTTGTAACGTTGCTTTGATGCACATTGCGGACACAACCGGAGAAAAGACATATTTAAAATATTTCGAAGAATTTAATTTCGGTTTGAAGACAAATATTGATCTTACCGGTGAAGCAAGAACCATTTCTCTTGTATTTAACGAGAATACAATGGGACCTACAGAACTTGCAACTTCATCTTTTGGTCAGGGTTACAATGTTACTATGATTCAGATGATTACAGCCTTCTGTTCTTTGGTTAACGGCGGTTATTATTATGAACCTCATATGGTAAGCCAGGTGCTTAGCGCAGATGGTGCTGTTATAGAGAATATTGAGCCGAGATTGTTAAAACAGACAATTTCGGGCACCACTTCAGAAAAGATTATCGAGTATTGTAATGAAGTAGTTATCAGCGGTACCGGTAAAAAAGCAAGACCTGCAGGATATGCCATCGGCGGTAAAACAGGTACTGCGGAAACCGTTGTAAATGGCGTCAGAAGTGAGAAAGATTATGTAGTATCTTTTATGGGATATGCACCTGCGGATGATCCGCAGATTGCAATTTATGTAGTAATCGATCGTCCGAATATGCCTGACCAAACCGGCGGTACGGCAGAGGCGTGTCTTATTACGAAAGAAATTCTTACGGAAGTATTACCGTATTTGAATATTTATATGACAGAGGAATTGTCAGAAGAAGAAATTGCCGACTTAGAGGCAAGAGGCTTATACAATGCAAACCTTGTAAAACCTGATGAAGACACTTCAGAGGAAGGTGAAGAAGGTGCAGAAGGCGAAGAGGGAACAGAAGGTGAGAACTTTGCAGAACCCCAAAAGCCGGAGGTGCAAATCGACCCTGAAACAGGTTATGCCATTGACCCTTATACGGGAGAATTCTTAGATCCTGAGACGGGAAGACCGATTAATCCCGGTTCCGGTTTGATACAGGGTGGACCTGAGGAATCGGAAGAGCCGGAAGAATAGTGAGAATATTCGCAGAATAACCTCACCCAAGCGCTAATAAACTTATAATAAGGTCGCTTCGGTGGGGTTTCTATGCTGGAAAGAAACAAAACAAGGCATCATGGAAAGATTTTTGTTTTCTTTATGCTTGTTTTATTGTGTACTTTTATACTGACAGGGCGTCTTGGATATCTGATGATTATCAAAGGCCAATATTATTCGGAAGTTGCAAGACAACTTCATGAGAGAGAACGACATATCAAGGCGGCAAGAGGTCGCATCCTTGACAGAAATGGTGTTGTGATTGCCGATAACCGGGCAGTGTGTACCGTTTCTGTTATTCATAATCAGATTGAGAATCCGGAAGAAGTCATTAGGGTTTTGTGTGCCGAATTATCTTTGCCGGAAGAGACGGTAAGGGCAAGGGTTGAGAAACGTTCTTCTATCGAGAAGGTTAAAAGTAACGTAGACAAAGAAATCGGAGACCGAATCCGAAATTATAACCTTCCCGGTGTGAAGGTGGACGAAGATTATAAAAGATATTATCCATATAACGAAGTGGCTTCCAAGGTGCTTGGTTTTACCGGGGCGGATAATCAGGGGATTATCGGATTGGAAGTTATTTACGACGAAGAGTTGCAGGGGACGCCCGGAACCATTCTTACTATGACGGATGCTGCCGGAGTGGAAGTGGAAAATGCGGTAGAAAACCGTATAGAACCGCTTAAAGGAAATGACCTGCAAATCAGTATGGATATGAACATTCAGGAATATGCCACACAGCTTGCCTATCAGGCGATGGCAAATAATGAGGCAGACAGAGTGTCAATTATTGTTATGAATCCGCAGAACGGTGAACTGTATGCAATGGTAGATGTTCCGGAATTTCAGTTAAACAGTCCCTATGAGTTGGATTTGGAAGCAGATAAAGAAACTCCTACGGGTGAAGCGTATCAGGATGCATTGAATTCTATGTGGAGGAACGGTTGTATCAACGATACTTACGAACCGGGTTCCACTTTCAAAATTATTACCACGGCGGCAGGTTTGGAAGAAGGTGTGGTCAGTCCTGAGGATAGTTTTTATTGTCCCGGGTATATTATGGTAGAGGACAGAAGAATCCGCTGCCATAAAACACAAGGGCACGGAAGTGAAACTTTTACGGAAGGAATTATGAATTCCTGTAACCCGGTATTTATTACCGTGGGTGGTCGGTTGGGCGTGGACCGTTATGTATATTATTTTGAACATTTTGGACTTTTGAATAAAACAGGTGTGGATTTGCCGGGAGAAGCCGGAACGATTATGCATCGTGCAGAAAATATGGGGCCTGTTGAGCTGGCGACGGTTTCCTTCGGGCAGTCGTTTCAAATTACGCCCATACAGCTTGTGACTACCGTATCCATGATTATAAACGGTGGTGACCGTGTAACACCCCATTTTGCGATGCGTACCATAGCACCTGACGGAAGTGTGGCGGAAGAATTCACTTATGAAATGCAAAGCGGTCTCGTAAGCGAAGATACTTCGGAAACGGTGCAGCACCTTTTGGAGCAGGTGGTTTCGGAAGGCACCGGGCGAAACGGATATGTGGAAGGCTTTTCTGTGGGTGGCAAAACAGCTACAAGCCAGACATTGCCCAGAGGAAGCGGTAAATACATAGCATCCTTTATCGGATTTGCGCCTGCGGATGAACCGGAAGTGATTGCGTTGGTGGTAATCCATAATCCGAAGGGTGTATATTACGGCGGCACCATTGCGGCGCCCGTGGTGCGACAGTTATTTGAAAATATACTTCCGTATTTGGAAGGAACGGATTATAATGAACAGCAGGCATTTTAAGCGAAACATAATAGTGAAAAAGTTCACATAGGCTTATAAATGTCAATAGAAAGGAAATGAAAATGTTATACGATTCAATTATCCCCATTATTATATCTTTTGCGGTAAGCGTAATTTTAGGACCTTTGGTGATTCCTTTTTTGCGTAGACTGAAAGTGGGGCAGACAGTAAGAGATGACGGCCCGAAGAGTCACTTGAGTAAGTCGGGAACCCCTACTATGGGCGGCATTCTGATTCTTGTGGGTATTGTGGTGGCGTCAGTCTTTTATATCAAGGATTATCCGAAGATTATTCCGATTCTCTTTTTGACTTTAGGATTCGGGCTTGTGGGATTTTTGGATGACTATATCAAGGTTGTATTGAAGCGTTCCATGGGGCTTCGTGCTTGGCAGAAGATGGGACTTCAGATTATAATTACCGGTATTTTTATCTTTTATATTTATCAGTATACGGATATCGGTCTTGCAATGAAGGTGCCTTTTATGCCGGATACCTACATTGATATGGGCTGGTTTAACATTCTTTTTATGTTTATTGTAATTTTGGGAACTGATACGGGTGCGAATTTTACGGACGGATTAGATGGTCTTGCAAGTTCCGTAACCCTTATGATTGCTATGTTTTTTACAGTGGTTGCAATGGGAACACAGAGCGGAATTGAACCGATTACCTGTGCGGTAGTGGGGGCGTTGCTTGGCTTCTTGTTGTTTAATGTGCACCCTGCCAGTGTCTTTATGGGAGACACCGGTTCACTGGCACTGGGCGGTTTCGTTGCAGCTACGGCATACGTACTTCAGATGCCTTTATTCCTTGTGATTGTTGCCTGTATTTATGTGGCAGAAGTGTTGTCAGTTATTCTTCAGGTAGGATATTTCAAAATTACCAAGGGGAAAAGATTGTTTAAAATGGCGCCGATTCATCATCATTTTGAATTGTGTGGCTGGAAAGAAACCAAAATTGTTGCGGTATTTACCATTATCACTGCAATTGCATGTCTGATCGCATTGATGGGAGTGTAAGTTTGTAAGGTAAGGTTTTGGCGGGAGGAATCCAATGGATTTTATAAGAAAGTTTTTTAATAATCGTAAAAAAGAAGAGAGTTTTTTTGACTACACTTTATTGTTTGTGGTTATTTTTCTTGTGGGCTTTGGTCTGATTATGATTTATTCCGCAAGTTCTTATGAAGCTAATTTGGATTACAACGATCCGGCTTACTATATGAAGCGTCAGGCCATTGCTGCGGCACTTGGGCTGGTTGCAATGATTTTTGTGTCGTTTATACCGACGGAAATTTTTTCTAAGTTTTCTTTGGCTTATTACATTATTGGTGCGACGGGACTTTTTCTTTTGCTTACCCCTTTGGGAGTAGAGGTAAACGGTGCAACAAGATGGTTAAAAACCGGTATCGGTTTTAATTTACAGCCTGCGGAAATAGCGAAGCTATGTATGATTCTGTTCCTTGCAAATGTTATTTGTAAAATGGGTAAAAGTTTAAAATCCTGGAAGGGATTCGGAATTGCATTACTATTTCCTGTGCCTATGTGTGCACTGGTTTACATTATCAGTAATAACTTAAGTAGTGCCATTATCATCTTTGCCATTGCTTATTTGATGATTTTTGTTGCAAGTCCTGATTATAAAAAGGTTGCCCTGGTAACAGGAGGCGGTATAGCTGTAATAGCCATTATTGTGTTGTGCATTTATTTCTTTGTGGAACCTACTACAGAAAATTTCCGCTTTGCGCGAATTTTAGCATGGTTTCATCCGGAAGCCTACGCTCAGGATGAAGGCTTCCAGACGTTGCAGTCTTTGTATGCCATCGGTTCCGGCGGGGTGTTCGGTAAGGGGCTCGGTAAAAGTATGCAGAAGTTAAATTACATACCGGAAGCACAGAACGATATGATTTTCTCTATTCTTTGCGAAGAATTAGGTCTGTTTGGTGCGTTCTGTATCATGCTTTTGTTTGTAATTCTGATTTGGAGATGTATGGTAATTGCCAATAATGCCAAGGATTTGTACAGTGCCTTGCTTGTAGTGGGCGTTATGGGGCATTTTGCTATTCAGGTGCTTTTAAATATTGCGGTAGTAACCAACACCATTCCCAATACGGGTATTTCCTTGCCTTTTATCAGCTACGGCGGTTCTTCTGTTCTGTTTTTGATGATAGAAGTGGGTATTGTACTGGGTGTCGGCCGTGGTATTAAATTAAGGGACGGAAGATCATGAGTAAAAGAAAGATTCGCAAACTGAATATGGGGGGTACCAAAGGCCTTATGATGAAGTGCGGTCTTGCCATCATGGTTTTGCTTCTGATTAGCGGTGGTGTGATTTGGTTTTTGAATGCGTTTCGCATTACTTCGGTGGTGGTGGAAGGGAATATCCATTACAGTACCGACCAAATTACTGAGATGGTAATGAACAGCGATTTTAGCAATAATTCGGTCTTTTTATCAATGCAGTATCATAATAAAAGCATTACTGATGTTCCTTTTGTGGAGCGTATCGATGTTTCTGTTGTGGATAGGCAGACGGTCAAAATTACCGTATATGAAAAGGCACTTGCCGGATATGTACAGTATTTGGGAAGTTATATGTATTTTGATAAAGACGGTATTGTGGTGGAAAGTTCCAATGTTTTAACACCGGGAATTCCGGAAGTATCAGGTCTTCAGTTTAACCATGTGATACTTCATGAGGCTTTGCCTGTAGAAAACGAGACAATCTTTCAGGAAATTTTGAACATTACCAATCTTCTAAACAAACACGGATTGTCAGCGACGAAAATCCAGTTTGATTCGTTGTACGATGTGAGTCTTCATTTTGGTAAGGTTCGCGTGATTATTGGAGAAGATGCGGATATGGATCAGATTATTATGCATTTGACCGGAATTTTACCGCACCTGGAAGGGAAAAGCGGAGTTTTGCATATGGAAAACTTCTCGGAAGCGAATAAAGATATTACTTTTGAAGAAGATATTTAAAACAAAAAAACAAAAAATGATTTTTTATAAAAAAGTCTTTTATTTCTTGATAAAAAACAAAAAAATAGGTTGATAAAATTTAAAAAAAATTATATCATTATAAAGATGAATATTAAAAATGGACAAAGAGTGCCATAAGAGTACATAGAGTGGAGTAATTGTTTGTTTTTATGTGTAAGCGGAATAAGGAATATTAAGGAGGACATAACCTTGCTTGAAATTAGAACCAATGATGCAAATGCAGCTGCCAGAATTATTGTTGTAGGTGTAGGCGGCGCAGGAAATAATGCTGTTAATAGAATGATTGATGAGAATATTACCGGTGTTGAATTTATCGGTATTAATACAGACAGACAGGCTTTACAGCTTTGTAAAGCACCTAAGTTAATCCAGATTGGTGAGAAACTTACGAAAGGTCTTGGCGCAGGTGCAAAGCCTGAAATCGGTGAAGCAGCTGCCGTAGAGAGCAGAGAAGAAATCGCAACTGCCATGCAGGGCGCAGATATGGTATTTGTTACCTGTGGTATGGGTGGCGGAACCGGAACCGGTGCAGCACCTATCGTTGCAGAACTTTCTAAGAGCATGGGTATTCTTACCGTTGGTGTTGTTACCAAGCCTTTCCGTTTTGAAGCAAAGGGTCGTATGGCAAATGCGGAAGCAGGTATCGAACGCTTGAAAGAAAATGTGGATACTTTGATTGTAATCCCCAACGAGAAGCTTCTTCAGATTGTTGATAAGAAGACAACTATGCCGGATGCACTTAAGAAGGCTGATGAAGTATTACAGCAGGCAGTTTCCGGTATTACAGATTTGATTAATATGCCCGCAGTTATTAACCTTGACTTCGCGGACGTTCAGACCGTTATGACCAACAAGGGTATTGCGCATATCGGTATCGGTGTTGGTAAGGGTGAAGATAAGGCTATGGAAGCTGTTAAGATGGCAGTAGAAAGTCCCTTGCTTGAAACAACCATTGATGGTGCAACAGATGTTATCATTAATGTATCCGGTGATATTTCCCTTATCGATGCAAACGCAGCAGCAAGTTATGTTCAGGAATTAACAGGCGACCAGGTAAATATTATCTTTGGTGCAATGTATAATGCAGATGAAGTGGATGTATGTAAGATTACAGTTATTGCAACCGGTTTGTTTACACAGACCACACCTGCGATGAAGTATACACCGCCTACATTCCAGCCATATAAGCCTCAGGTTGGCGCAATGGGAACAATGCCTAAGGCAAGCAGTCCTTTGTCATCAAGACCTTTGGCGCATACACAGAATTTTACACCGGTTAGTCCTATGACTGCAGCACCTCAGGCTGCACCGGCGCAGGCTCCTGTTGTGAAGCCCGTAGCACCGGCTAAGCCTAAGGAAATGAGAAGTAATGTGGCTGAGAAGACCATTGTGATTCCGGAATTTTTAAAGAATAAATAATATAGTGAAAAACAAATCACCCTTTTATACAGATTACGATGAGCAACTGCATAAAGGGTTTTGTTTTTTATAGATAGTAAAAGGGGATAAAAATGAATAACGGAATGAATACGGGATATTTATGCTTTCAGATTGTAGCGAAATATCTCAATGTTAAAGTGCCAAAAAATTCTGCTGAACGATTTCGGGAAAATGCTGAAACGGAAATGGAGTTATTGCGGTTAGGTAAGCAACTTGGAATGAAAGTAAAAGTAGGCAGTCTTTCTGTGAAAAAGATGCAGAAAACTGTCGTTCCTTTGATTGCAGAAACAAAGGAAAATCAATAC
>CAZQBM010000029.1:0-27712 GCA_964591945.1 uncultured Lachnospiraceae bacterium
AGGGGCACCGAAGCACACCACCTACAACAGATATGTTTTTGATGGGACAGAGTATCAGAAAACGGCTGTTTATGAAGTATATGACGGAGATGAGGATGGTTCGTATTCCGAAAACGGTGAAGGCGATTTGTACTTTTATTATGATTGTACCGCTGAAGATGCAGAGGAACAGACACTGACCAAAGAAGAATGGGATGGATTAACGGAACCCTATATAAACGGTAGCGAAGCTGTATTGCGTGATACCGGAGTACTGGAAGCATATACGATGTATTATGTGGAAGAGGATGTATGTGAGAATCCGTTGTTTGCACAATTTATCAATGGTGAAGTCAAAGCTTATGATAATGTGCAGGACAGTGGGGGGCATGGTGCAGAGGATTATATGGAGTTTTATGGAAGTCAGTTTTCTATCAACGATTTGTATTCCGGATACAGGGAAGGAGCTGGAAGGATAGATACCTTACATATTTTAACGGAGGATTTTAGCGGAGACGGTAAGGATGAATTGATTCTTATTATTACCTGCAATAAGTATGAAGGTATGGTGCATGTGTTCCATGAAGAGGAAGGAAATTTATATGTATGGGAACCTTTGTGGTGTTGGGGGCAGAAAGATATTAGTCTGCCCGTATATTCCAATGGCATGATTGAGTGGTGTCATGGAAATTATGGTCAATATAATGAAGATGGGTATTTTGAAGTGGCTTTAACGTATACATACCGATCAGAACTTGTGACTACCGGGGAGCGAGAAGATTATTTTACGTTGAATATTTATGAAGATGGTATAAAGGTAAAAACTTTACAATATATGCAGTATGAGCATTGCTTTGAAAAGGAAAGTGAATGCACCCCGGAAAATTTAGCGATAAAAGAAGAATTCGATGCCGTTTTTAATCAATTTAAAGAGGAGAATGGTGAAGAAAAGATTATTCATAAAATATATAAAACAAATGTTGATGCATTAGAAGGCGCCCAAATGATTCAAATGGGAGATCTGATTGGTGAATAAGAAGAAGGGAACCTTGATAAGAGGTTCCCTTTTTCTTGTTTAAGGTTCCGCAATCTCTGTCACTCCAACATAAATATTGGAGATGGAATACCAGGTTGCAAAGTCCGTCACGCCGGTCGGATTCAAATTGAAAATCTGCTGGAAGGAGCGTACAGCCTCTGCAGTTCCGGGGCCGTAAATGCCGTCTTCCGAAACGCCAGGGAGGGCGGGATAGTTTCTTTTGATTCGATTCAGCTGTTGCTGTAATTGCAAGACTTTACTGCCCCTGGAACCGATGGTTAAGTCATAACCGGGCCAGGAGGCAGGGACGCCTTCAATCTGATCGGCGGTATTGATAAACATATCGTTGCCGTAATAGTAGCGGATAATGTCAATGGCAGAATATCCTTCTTCGCCAAGATACATAGAGCCCCACTGGCTTAATCCGCGACAAGTGGTTCTTTTACCGTCGCAGTAGGAGGTGAAAATCGGTTGCTTCACGCCGGGGCGGGATAGGTAGTTGTTAAAAATCGAATCCACAATCCGATCGATATTCGCATAAATATTTCTGCCGTAAATAAACTTCTGGTCAAAAGCGGTAGAAGAGGTAATGGTAAAATTATAGCCGCGATTCCGGTACCACTCTGTATATACGCGATTCAGCGTAAAACTCATAATGGCTAAGGTGTTGGCATAAATGGTACTTTCCGGCCAGGTAGGAAAGATTTCACTGCTGACCACGTTTTTAATATAATCCCTATAGGGTATGTAGTAATTCGGTGCAGTACTGTCATTGGGCACGCCATCGTGTACAATAATGGTCTCAGGGATTACAACCCTGGATAAAACAATCTCACCGGTTTCGGCTTCAGGCTTAATTTCGGCTTCCGGTGTTTTGGATGGATAGTCACCTACCAATGTATGAATCGGAATATTAATGGTACCTGCGCCGGTGCCGAAACGCACGGGAACTAAGGTAGCAGGCTGGATAGAGGTTTCGTCTGCAAGCAATTCGGAACCATTGATGGTGAGAGGTTCATAACCCTCTGCCAATATAATAAAACGATATTGTGAAAAAGGTTGCGGGCTGTCAGGGTTTAAGGAATAGGACAGTGGAGGTGTAGGTAAAGTAATACCTTCCGTCTGTCCGGAAGAATTAGTAATTAATGTATAAAGCAGATTGTCAGGTTCTTCTACGGAGAAAACCCGGACTTCAGCGTTCGGTATGGGAATGGTAGTAGATACTCTTGTAACAAAGAAGACAAGTCGGCCGGTGTCATTGCTTGTCGTAGGCGTCATAGAATCCATATGTAACCTCATAAGTTTCCTTGACAATAGATATGTAAAAAGACGCTTTGATATGCATCAAAGCGTCTTGTAAGTTCTCATAAAACTAAATTATACAATGTAATCAAAAGAAGGAGCTGACATATTCTTGATTACACCACCCATATTGGTATAGCTGATGGTGCGGTTTCTTCTCATAAGATCTGATAAAACATCAGTTTTCTTGGAAAAAGTATCAGCAGCGTTGTCTTTGGAAGCAGAATCTGCTTCTTTGTCAGTTGCTTCTGTTTTCTCAATTACCTTGCCGTCTTCGGTTTCGGTAACGGTCTTATCATCAGACTTGCTGTAAGTCTCTTTCAATTTGTCGAGAATGTCGTTAGAAGAGTTCTTCTTAATATCTTCGTCGCTGTACTTGTCGTAATAAGCATCTAAAAGCTTGCCGTAGCTTCCGGATTGAATCAAAGAACGATCCGATAATGCAGAATAAATACCGCTTAATGAACCGCCTAAAATATTGCTTGTTAAAGATGCCATGGATGACGAACCATAGTTGTTTGTATTGTACATACTCTGGAATAAAGATGAAACATTGTATAAACCACCGATATTCATTTGATTCGCCTTCCTTTCCTGTGAGCTGTGTACACCAATAGCACACCGGCACATATTCTTACCATAATTATAGTTCAATAGCTCTGAAAAAACAAGGCATTTATTGGAAAAATTGTTAACAACTAAATATAGTATTTTTTTATATGTTTTATTGCTTTATACCCACAAATAGTGCTATAATATATGAGTTGAATTAGGATAGGACAACTATGCCCAAATACGGATGAAAAGAGGTGAGTAATTTGAAAAGAGCAGTACTTTCCATGCTGGAAGAAAATTATGCATTTGAGAACAATAAGGGAAGTCTGGACTTTTCCTGTGATGTAATCGAAATGAGTTTTGATAAGGCGGAGCAGAGAAAGGGTACTTTTCAAATTCAGAATGTAGCGAAAACGCCTATGGAAGGATATATTTTATCCAACGATATGCGTATGCAGTGCTTAACACCGATTTTCAGAGGTGAGTGTGCAGAGATTACATATTGTTTTGACAGTACGGGAATGGAACCGGGCGATGAAGTAAAAGGTGAGTTTCAGATTATTTCCAACAAGGGTGAATATACGCTTGCATTTGAGGTGAGAAGAGAGAAGCAGTATCTTTACAGTACAATGGGGAATATCCGTAACCTGTTCCATTTTGCAAATCTTGCCAAAACCAACTGGGAAGAGGCGGTACAGTTATATTATTCCCAAGGATTCAATGGTATTCTGGAAGGAAATGATGCACAGTATCTCAGCATATATCGCGGATTAAGCACAAGACCCGGCAATCAGCAGAATGTGGATGAGTTTTTGGTGGCGGTAAAGAAGAAATCCCACATTACATACGAAGCCGATGCGAAAGAAATCCGTGTCAAAGATCCGGAAGAAACTCTTATGCAGGAGCTTGAGATTACCAAGAACGGTTGGGGTTATGTGTCATTGGAAGTTTCGGTGGAAGGTTATTTCGTAGGTATTGAGAAAGAGACCTATACTGAAGATGATTTCCTAGGCAATGTATGCCGCATACCGGTGTATTTGGAACCTGAGCATATGCACCAGGGCATTAATTACGGCAAAGTGACTGTTAAGACGCCGAAACAGGTGATAGAGATTCCTGTTTTGGCAGAGAATTATGTGGTTCCCACAGAGAATAACGAAGACTATGAGTGGTTGAAGCTTACGGCAGCAATCACCAAAGAATATGTTGACTTCCGTCTGGGTAAAAAGGATACACAGGGCTGGATTGAAAGTACGATGCCTTTAGTAGATAAAATGTCCGGAACGGAAGAACAGAATATTATTGCAAGCCTTTATCAGGCACAGCTTTTACTGGCCCAGGAGCGCACTGCGGATGCGGACTATTTACTTGAGCGCGTAGAAGGGTGGATGTCGGAGAGCAAACAGCTTCCCGAAGTTTACGGATATTTTCTTTATCTGACCACACTTTTGAATCGTGATGAAAGTTATACTGATAAAGTTGCCCACAAAGTAAAGAAAATGTTCCAGCGTGAGCAGGACAATTTCCGCCTTGCATGGCTGATGTTATATCTGCAGAAGAATTTATTCTTTTATGAGGATAAAAAATGGGACTTCTTAGAAGAACGTTATGACAGAGGCGCAAGCAGCCCCGTACTTTACGTGGAAGCGTTGCAACTTCTCTGGGAACAGCCTTCGTTACTGGTGAAGCTTGAAAGCTATGAAATCAGCCTTTTGCTTTTTGCGATGAAACACGATGCTTTAAGTGCAGAAATTGCAGAACGTATTCAGTTTTTGTGCGGTCGTGAAAAGGAATATGATTTCCGAATTTATGCGATTTTAAAATATTGTTATGAGAAGTGTCCGACCAAAGAAATGGTGCAGGCAATCTGCACCTATTTGATGAAGGGCAATTGTATCGGTGAAGAATATTTCCCTTGGTACGCTAAGGCAGTGGATTTGGAGCTTCGCTTAACAAGATTATATGAATATTACATAATGTCCATCGATTTGAACTACAGGGGCGAGTTACCCCAGATGGTGATGATGTATTTTGCATATCAGAATAATCTGGATTATGAGCGTATGGCATTCCTGTATGCAAACGTGTGGGAGCACAGAGGAAGCTTTCCGGAAATTGCCCTGTCGTATACAGAGCATTTGGAAGATTTCGTAAGAGAACAGATTGCATATGGCAGAATCAATTTGCACTTGATTAAACTGTACAAAAGAATTCTTGTGCCGGCGATTATGGATGTGAAGTTTGCCAATGATGTAGCGCCTATGCTTTTTATGCATGAGGTGAACGTGGAGGACAAGTCGGTTCGCAATGTGGTAATCGTACATGAGCATTTGCGCGGGGAGAAGAGTTATCCCGTAGAAAACGGCAAAGCCTATGTGCCGCTTTACAGTATCTTTTATAAAATTTTATTCGAGGACGCTTACGGCAACCGTTATGTGCCGGATGAATTTATGAAACCGGTGCCTGTGCTTTTTGACGAGGAATTGTTTAGAACAATTCAGCCTATGACGCAGGAGCAGGCGGGAGTTCTTCTGTACTATTGCGAAGACCGCAGAAATTATATCAACATTACGGATATGAATGTCTATGCTTATGCAAGACTTTTACATACTGAAGAAATCACTTCGGCATACTATCGTGAACTGTTGGTGGCTTTGATTAAGTTTTATTTTGAGCAGGATTATATTCGCGAATTGGACGAGGTCCTTTTGGAGGCGGAACCTGAGTATATGAGTGCGATTGACAGGGCAGAGCTTGTGCATATTCTGGTGGCCAGAGGTATGTACGATACTGCTTTTGAATGGGTGTGCGAGTTTGGTGCGGAGCATATGGAAGTCAAAACCGTATTGCGCCTTTGCAGCAGACTTCTGGAACGTAGGGATTTCGAAGAAGAGGAGTGTATGCTGGGCTTATGCAGCTACGTATACCGCAGAAACCGTTACGACGAGAATATTCTCTTTTATCTTGTAAAATATTTCGAGGGCGGCATTCGTGAACTGCAGGGACTTTTGCGTAACAGTGAAAGCTTTGCGGTGGATACTTATACTTTGGTGGAACGTTTATTAGTGCAGTCTTTGTTTGCCGGTGTTTATATCGGCGAAAAGATGAAGCTGTACAGTGCATACATGCAGATGAACGGAAGTTTTGACATTGAGAAGGCTTTCTTAACAAGGTGTGCTTACGATTATCTTGTGGAAGAGTGTGTGACGGAAGATAAGGTTTTTGACCGGGTGACACAGCTTATGGCAGAGGGCGAGAAGATGAACCGCGTCTGCAGACTTGCAATTGCAAAACATGCATCGGGATGCGAGGCGGCTACCTGGAATACGGAAGTGTTAAAAGCAATTCTGTGCGATGAGCTTTCGAAAGGAAATTGTTTCCCCTTCTTCCCTGTATTTGCAGAGAGTATTAAAGAGGCATTGCCTTTTACGGACAGAACCTTTGTGGAATATAAGGGCGAACCGGGCAGTAAGGTGGTAATCCACTATGCAATCGAGCGCGAGAACGGCGGCGAGACCGAGTACCGCAAGGAAGAAATGCGCAATCTCTACGGTGGTATTTTTGTAAAAAGTTTTATCCTTTTTACGGGCGAAAGCGTGCAGTATTACATTACGGAGCAAAACGGCAACCGTGAACAGTTGACACAGAGCAGTACGGTACAGCGAAGCGAAAGCGACAAGGTGGCAAGTGCATGGAGATTCGCACTGCTGAACGAAGCTGTAAACTGTAAAGAACAGAAAGATTATGAGAAGGCAGGGAAAGCGCTTGCCGAGTATCGTAAGAAAGATTTTATGATTCGTGAAATATTCGGAAATGTATAAAGTTTTCATGGAGTAAGATTATGCTGGCAGAAATCAAAGATGTATTTGAAAAAATGAATAAAGACCGTTATGTAATCGGCTACGATTTGAACAACGACTATGTTCAGATGAGTTTCTGTCGCATTGACAGTGATAATCCCGAGACGTTCAGCGCTTCCGAGGAACAGGAGCAGTATAATATCCCGCTGGCTATTTGCAGAAAAAGAAGTACCGGACAATGGCTTGTGGGCGAAGATGCTATGGAATGTGCCGATGACGGCGAAGGTCAGTTGGTGACAGGTTTCCTGGAAACAGCCAAAGAAGGCGGTACGGTAAGTATCGATAGGGAAGAGTATCATGCTAAAGATTTGCTGGCACTTTTTATCAAGAGAAGTCTTGGGATGTTACCTGTAATGGAGACACCGGAAAAGATTGGAAACATTACTATTGCTTTGCGAAAGGCTGATGTGCAGATGATTAAAATGCTTCAGTCTGCAATCAGCGTTTTGAAGGTGGGCGAAGAGAGGATTTCTTTTACGGGGTATGAAGAGTGCGTGTTCTTTTATATGCTTTATCAGAATGCGGAATTGCAGAATCATCAGATACTGGTGTTTGATGCGGGCGGTGAGAATCTTTGGAGCTACAGACTTGAGAGAAACCATTTCGTTAATCCCGGCATTGCTATGGTGGAAGCTAAGGAATATCCGGATTTCAAGGTAAAAGATCCGCGCTATTTAAGCAATGTGGAGAAAGATAACAAGCTGTTACAGATTGCAACGGAGATTTGCGAGAACAGGGTGTTCTCGGGAGTTTTCTTAATAGGCGAAGGTTTTTATGATGACTGGTGTAACAGTTCACTGAGATTTTTGTGCAGAAACCGCAGGGTGTTTAAGGGCAACAACCTTTTCAGCAAAGGTGCATGTCTGGCGGCTAAGGAGAAGGTCAATCCGTCCGGTTATGAGAAGACAATCCGTTATTTCGGAGCGGACCGCTTGAAATGCAGTCTGGGCGTGCTGGTACGTGAAAACGGCAAGGAAGTAAATCTTTCCTTGATTGAGGCCGGTGAGCACTGGTATGAGGCAGAGGCGAAAATAGAAATGATTTTACATGAGACCGACGTAGTCCCTATTGCTGTGGAATATGTTGGCAGCAGACAAACGGCTGTGGCAGAATTTGTGTTAAAAGGTTTGCCGGTTACACCGAATCGAATGACAAGAATTGAACTGGAGGCCAAAATGACATCAGAGAATCACGTGGTGTTGAAAGTTACGGATTTAGGCTTCGGAGAGATATATCCTTCCTGTGGCTTGGAATGGACGGAAGAATTGGAACTGCAGGGATAATTGGGAAAGGAAAACAAAGTGGGTAAGGTATACGAATGCATCGGAAGAAAAGCGAATAAGCCTTTTTTCTTAGAGAAGATATGTTGCAATATCTTTTCGGCAGAAGAGCTGGTCTATTGTATTTATGAAAATGCTGAACTTCTGGAAAAAGATATCTTTACAACTGAATTAGCCAACTGGCTGGAGGATGAATGTGAGACCGTAAAACTGGCGGACAGACTGTACCAGCTTCTTAGCAAAGATGCAGAAGTTGCAGAGTTTGCGCAGGTTTTATTGGAGGAGTTTCCTTTTGTGAGCAGTGGGCAGCAGGCTCGTTTCCTTGATTTGCTTAACGAGGAAAGTGATGAAAGCGGACCGGAGCGAAGAAAGCGAAGAGGCGATTATTTCCTTCAAAAAGGTCGTTATGTGCTTGCTTTGAATGAGTATGAAGCCGTATTGCCGGAAATCTCGCCGGAGGATGTGGAATTACAGGCGGATACCTACCATAATATGGGTATGGCAAGAGCCGGACTGTTTCTGTTAGAACAGGCGCAACGGGATTTCCTTAAGGCATACGAATTGGACGGCAAGGAAGAGCATTATTACTATTATGCAGCGTCAATGCGTTTCAGTATGAGTGACAGTGAATATATCCGCACTATCAGTGATGATGTGCAAATGCGTGAAATCACACTGAAACTGGAAGCTAAAATGCAGGAAGCTAACAGTAAATGGGAAGCAGGCCCCGGGGTGGAACTGTCAGAGATACAGCAGAAGTTAAAAAATACCGGCGAGACCGAATATGCAGAATGGGTGAACAAGACATTGAGCGATTCCAAAGAAGAATATCGCAGATGCATACAATAACGGAGAGTACGAATGGGTTTTTGGAGTAGTTTATTCAGAGGAGATAATACAACCGAATATGATGCGCAGGTCAATGAGGCACAGTATTATGAGGTGTCTAATTTTACCGATGATACTCAGAGAACCCGCTATATCGAAAGCTGCCTGGAACAGATGAAGGCGGCTTCGGATGAGATTGACTTACTTAACCGCGAGTACGATTCGGTAACGGCGTATTTGAACGATACCGATGAAATTGAACGTTTGCCGGAGCATATCCGCACGCCGATTCAGGACTGTGCTACGAAACTTTTACGTTTGGAAAAGGAATTTAAGAATTATACTTCCAAGAAGGATATTTTAAGTAGTGAAGATTATGCGTTGATGGAGCGTCTTGAGGATGAAATGCCGGAAGGTTATGAGAAGCTTAAAAAGAGCGAGGAGTATCAGAAACTGGTTAAGGAAGATATGAGACGTATCGAAGGCGAGAAACAGGCTTATTATTACCGTAAAGCAGAGTTAAAAGGAATGCTTGCCAATATCAAGGGTGTCTTTTTTATCTGTGTGGTGACGGCGGTTACCTGCGTTATTATGCTTTTGATTCTTCAATTTGGATTTGAACTGGATGCACAGCTTGGATATATTTTAACGGCAGGAGCTACGGCGATTGCTTTTACGGTCTTATTTGTAAAAAATATCGATATGCAGCAGGAAGCGGTCAGGGTGGAAAAAAGCATCGGCAAGCTAATCCATATGCACAATACCGTAAAAATCCGTTATGTGAATAATACCAATCTTTTGGAATATCTTTATATGAAATACAATGTTGACAGTTCGGCTTTGTTAAAAGAACTGTGGGACAAATATGTGTCGGAACGTGCGGAACGTGAACGTTTCGAGCAGACAAAATACGATATTACATTTTATCGTGACGAGTTGTTGCAGCATATGCGTAAGTTACATATCGCTGATCCGGATATTTGGATTCATCAGGCGGAGGCCTTGGTGAACCGTAAGGAAATGGTGGAAATTCGCCATAGTCTGGTGGAAAGACGGCAGAACTTGCGTAAGCAGATGGAATACAATAAGGACGTGGCGGTAGATGCACAGACGAAACTTAAGGATATGATACATGCATATCCTAAGTATGCAAATCAGGTTTTACAGCAATTGGAAGCGTTTGAGAACAGAATGAAATCGCGGTTGTAAAATGGTAGAAAGCGTGTATAATTAGGAAGTTGTAATCCGCTGTTGTGGCAACAGCGGATTTAGCTTTGCATAAAGGATATAAAAGTATGAAAAAAAGAGTTTGGATTGCAGCCGTTCTTCTTTTGCTTGTAAACCTGGCGGTGGTGGCTTTTGTCTGGTATACCTTCGGCAAAACCCACAGCAGCATTACGGTGGAAGCAGGAAGCAAAGTAGGAGCGGAGCATTTTATAAAAGGCAGGGTAGAGAGTATTGCCTTTGCAGAAGATTGTCCGGCATTTGATACAAATGTGCCGGGGAAATATGAATTGAAGATTACGGCAGACGGTTTTACAAGAACCTGCGTATTGAATGTGGAAGATACCACGGCGCCGACTGCGAAGGCGGTCCCCGTGTATATGTCGATAGGTGAAGTATATGAGGCGGATGCCTTTGTTACGGATATTAAAGATGT
Source organism: uncultured Lachnospiraceae bacterium (assembly GCA_964591945.1). Taxonomy (GTDB): domain Bacteria; phylum Bacillota; class Clostridia; order Lachnospirales; family Lachnospiraceae; genus UBA3766. The sequence goes on from CAZQBM010000029.1 coordinate 10,501, forward strand.
AACGGCAGTTACGGCAAGTTTTAAGGATCGTCCCGACTTTGGCGGTTATGGTAAGCAGGACGTTACCATTGTATTAAAAGATGCGGTCGGTAATGTAACCGAAATTGCATCGGAATTATATGTTTTAAAAGTAAAAGTACATGAAAATTATGTGTGGGACGTAACCAAAGGCGTTCCTGCGCCGGATTGGTTTCTTTTAAAACCGGGTGAGATTTCTTACGCGGGAACAGGCTTAGCCTTTGTTGATTTCGAGCAAACGGGTGTATATCCTGTATGGCTTATGGTTGACGGAAACCGTTGTGTGGTGAACATGGAGATTACGGATTCTAAGGCGCCGGAATTTACGGTGCAACCGGTTACGGGGTATTTAGAGCATCCTGTAGATGCGGAAGCCTTTAAGGCGACATTGACAGACCATACAAAGGTAACCTTTGTTTACAAGGAGGAACCTGACTGGACGCTGGAAGGCGAGCAGGAGGTTGTGGTTGTAGCTAAGGATTCCGCAGGTAATGAGGCGGAAGTGCCGGGAATGTTAACCTTGATTCCGGATACGGAAGCACCGGTTATCATCGGTGCCGGCAATATTTCGGTTTGTCTCGGTGAGAATGTATCCTATCGTACCGGCGTGAGTGCTTATGATGATTGCGACGGTGTTGTACAGGTAGAGATTGATAACAGTGCCGTGGATTTGACGGCTTTAGGCACGTATCACGTGATTTATACGGCTACGGATGCGGCCGGAAATGTGGCAACCCAAGATATTAAGCTGACGGTAATGCCTGAACGTAATGAAACGATTACTTTGGAAGCAATGTATGCTGAAGCGGATAAAGTATTGGCAGAGATTATTACTGAAGATATGACGGATTACGAGAAGGCAGAAGCAATTTATAATTGGACCCGCTGGAAAGTTGGTTGGATTAGCGATTCCCAGAAGGAGAATTGGGTTGAATCTGCTTACGACGGTTTCGTGTACCGCAAAGGCGATTGCTACACATACGCAAGTGTTGCCAAGGCACTGCTTACAAGAGCCGGCATTCCCAACGTCGATATCTGGCGTAAATCCACCACCAGCAGTCATTATTGGAATTTGGTGGATACAGGCGAAGGGTGGTATCATTTCGATGCAACCCCCAGAGCCGATAAAACCATTGTTTTTATGTGGTCTGAGAATCAGTTGCTTGCTGATGAAGCGGTGCGACGTAGTCATGTGTATGACCATTCGTTGTTCCCTACGGTAAATGCGAATTAAAACAGGAGTATGATATGAAAAAGAAGTTAGGTGTCATCGGCGGAATGGGGCCTTTGGCCACAGCTCTTTTTATGGAGCTTGTGATTGAAATGACCGATGCCCGTCAGGACAAAGAACATATATGTATGGATATTGTCAACACACCGGTAATTCCGGACCGGACGGATTATATCCTTGGTAAAAGTGCGGATTGCCCTATAGAAGGGATTTTATCCGTAAAAAAGGAATTGGAGTGCCGCGGCGCCGATGTTTTGGCGATGCCCTGCAATACTGCTTTTTACTTTTATGAGGAGCTGGTAAAAGAGGGCTTGCCTATCATTCATCCGATTGAGGAGACTGCGATTTGTTTGAAGGATGTCGGGATCAAAAATGCAGGTATTCTTGCAACCGACGGAACCATTCAGACGAAACTTTTTCAGGAAGGTTTAATAAAGTATGGTATTGAGACGATTATCCCTGATAAAGTGCATCAGAAACTTGTTATGAGCATGATATATGATGATGTAAAGGCCGGTAAGCCTATTGATTCCGGTAAAATGCAGGCAGTAGAGGAATATCTTAAGTCAAAGGGCGCGCAGGTTTTAATCCTTGGCTGTACGGAGTTATCCGTAGCTAAGAGAAACGGTCTTGCCGGGCCGGGATATCTTGATACCTTGGAAGTAATGGCAAGAAAAGCAGTGTCAGAGTGCGGTGTTTTGAAAGCGCAGTACGAGAAATTAATTTAAAAAGAATATCGGTCGAAAAGAGTATTAAAACCAGAGAATATTGAAGGTAAAGAGTATTAATTAAAAATACGAAAATAAAAGAGGAATAATCATGCAAAATCATGTATTGGATTATTTAGACAACATTATAAAAGTATGTCCCGAGAAAATGGCTTTTGCCAATGACAAGGAAGGATTAACATTTCAAGAAGTCTATGACCAAACTCGTTCTGTCGGTACATACCTGCATCAAAAGGGTATCTATAAGGAGCCGGTAATTGTTTTTATGAACAAGCATCCCAAGACGATTACGGCCTTCTTTGGCGTTATCGAAGGCGGTTGCTTTTACGTGCCGATTGATGAGCAGATGCCTGTGGCAAGAATTAATTTGATTCTTGAGAATGTAAAACCCCGCCTAATGATTTGTGATGCGAAAACCATCAAAAAAGCAGAGGCATTTGAGACGGATGCTGAGGCGGTTTTATATGAGGATATCGCCTATTTGGAAGCAGATACTAAGGCGTTGGAGGATATTCGCGACAAGGCAATTGATACAGACCCGATTTATATTGTTTTTACGTCCGGTTCAACAGGTGTTCCTAAGGGAGTGGCGGCGTGTCACAGAAGCGTACTGGATTACATTGAGCAGTTAAGCGAGGTGTTAAAATTTGATAAAAATACCGTATTTGGTAATCAGACACCATTGTATTTTGACGCCTGCTTAAAAGAGTTGTACCCTACGTTAAAGTTTGGTGCTACAACCTATTTGATTCCCAAAGGACATTTTATGATGCCCATCAGACTTGTGGAATTTCTAAACGAAAAGAAAATCAATACCATTTGTTGGGTGGTTTCGGCGTTAACCATGATTTCAAGCCTTCAGACTTTTGATAAGGTGGTTCCGCAGTACTTGAAAACGGTGGCTTTCGGAAGTGAAGTATTCCCGGTTAAGCAGTTTAATTTGTGGAAGAATACCTTGCCGGAAACGGATTTTGTTAATCTTTACGGGCCGACGGAAGGAACGGGCATGTGTTGTTATTACAGGGCGGACCGGTTGTTTGAGGAGGGTGAAAGTATTCCCATCGGTAGACCTTTTAAGAATACTGAAATTATACTGTTGGATGAGAATAACAAACCGGCAGATACCGGTGAATTGTGCATCCGTGGCACTTCGGTAACGCTTGGGTATTATAATAATCCGGAGAAGACGGCGGAGGTGTTTGTGCAGAATCCGTTGAATACGGTGTATCCGGAATTGATTTACCGCACCGGCGATATTGCGTCAAGAAACGAGCGCGGCGAATTGGTTTTCGTATCCCGTAAGGATTATCAGATTAAGCATATGGGACACCGTATTGAACTTGGTGAAATTGAGGCAAACGTCAATGCGTTGGAAGGTATTAAAACCTGTGCCTGTGTTTATTCCAAGACCGATGAGAAGATTGTTTTATATTACGTAGGTGAGAAGGACAAGGCAGATTTGGTAAAAGAATTGCGGGATAAGTTACCGCGCTATATGATACCGAATGAGCTTGAGAATTTAGAGAATATGCTTTTTACGCCCAACGGTAAAATTGACCGCAAGGCGTTGCTTGCAAAATATGAGGAGGATAAATAAATGGAACAGTTATTGGAAATTTTATCAGATTTACACCCGGAAGTAGACTTTGAGGAATGCGATACTTTAATTGATGACGGTATTTTGGATTCGTTTGATATCGTATCTTTGATTTCGGAAATTAACGAGGAATTTGATGTGGTAATTTCGGCAGAGCACATTATTCCGGAGAATTTCAATTCTGCCGAAGCGTTGTACGCATTGATTGAAAGATTAGAGGAAGAATAAAAGATGCTTTTTACGTCTTACCGCTTTCTTGCCTTTATTCTTGGGCTGTTTTTGTTGTACTACGTTGTACCGAAGAAGTGTCAGTGGCCCCTCTTGTTAGTGGCAAGTTACATATTCTATGCCTTTGCGGGCTGGGAGTGTCTTATCTTTATCGGGGTGACAACCCTGACCACTTACGGCGCGGGACTTCTGATTGATCAAAATCACGCACGGCAGAAATCCTATCTTGCAGAGCACAAGGCGGATTTGTCCAAGGAAGAGAAGAAAGCTTACAAAGAGAAACAAAAGAATAAAAGATTTGCTGTAATGGTGGTGTGTCTCGTATTTAATTTTGGCATTCTTGCTGTGTTAAAATACACGAATTTCGTGATTGCCAACATTAACGGCATTTTGCAGATGACAGGCAGTGAGAATTTGCTGTCTTTTCGGAACTTGCTTTTACCGCTGGGAATTTCTTTCTATACCTTCCAGAGTATGGGGTATCTGATTGATATTCATCGCGGAAAATACAATGCCCAGAAGAATGTCTTTAAGTTTGCATTGTTTGTGTCCTTCTTCCCGCAATTAATCCAGGGACCCATCAGCCGTTATGAAGACCTGGAAAAAGGGCTGTTCGGACAGCATGCGTTTGATTGGCAAACCGTAAGCTTTGGTCTGCAGAGAATCCTTTGGGGATTTTTTAAGAAGCTGGTGATTGCGGACCGTATGTTGATTGGTGTGAATGCATTGATTGGTGATACGGAGACATATACAGGGTTTTACGTGTTCTTAGGTATGCTTTTCTATGCCCTGCAGTTGTATGCGGATTTTACAGGTGGTATTGATATTACCATCGGTATTGCCCAGACGCTTGGTATTCCCATGCAGGAGAACTTCAACCGTCCTTATTTCTCCAAAGGAATTAAGGAGTACTGGAGAAGGTGGCATATTTCACTGGGCAGTTGGTTTACGGATTACTTGTTTTATCCGATTTCCGTGTGCAAACCTATGTTAAAAGTGTCCAAATTCAGCCGAAAGGTTTTGGGTGAAAAAATCGGTAAAAGAGTGCCGGTTTATGCGGCAAGCATTGCGGTTTGGTTTGTGACGGGTATCTGGCATGGCGCAGCCTGGAACTTCGTTGTGTGGGGACTTGGCAACTGCTTTTTCATTATGTTGTCCCAGGAGTGTGAACCTTTGTATGAAAAGTTCCACGCCCGCTTTGCAGTAAAAGAAAAAATGTGGTTTAAGGCATTTCAAATCGGAAGAACTTTTCTTCTGATGTGTTCGCTGCGTATGTTGGATTGTTACCGCGACGTACCGATGACTTTTAGAATGTTTGGCAGTATGTTTACGGATTGGAATATCGGCGAGGCCTTGTCTGTCGGTATGTGGAATCTGGGCCTTGGCGTGCACGATTATGTGGTGCTGGCAGCAGGTACCGTTATTCTGTTTACGGTAAGTATGGTAGGCAGAAGAGGAAGCGTTCGCGAAATGCTTGCGAAGAAGCCTGCCTTTGTGTCCATAGCAGTATTCGGAACTTTGTTTATTGCTACTGTTTTATTCGGCGCTTACGGTATGGGTTATGATGCAAGCCAGTTCATCTACAATCAGTTCTAAAGGTGGATTGATTGCAAAGTACGAGACTTTTATAAGATTAAAAGCTTTAAATGATTATTTTAATAATTCCTAAAAATAGGAGAATGATATGACAGAAAAGAAGAAAGGCCGGGGAAAGCGTATCGTTTCCATAGTCATCGGTTTGGTGGTGATTGTGGCGGTGCTGGCACTTTTACAACGGCTGGTAATGCCTAAATATATGGGCGATGTCAAGGAAGGCGCTTTGATTGGCGAATACTATGACGAAGAGAAAGACTTCGATGTGGTGTTCATCGGAGACTGCGAGGTGTATGAGAATTTCGTGCCGGCTACTTTGTGGGAAAATTACGGAATCAATTCTTATATCAGGGGCAGTGCCCAGCAGTTGATTTGGCAGTCCTATTATCTGATGGAAGAGACACTTCAATATGAGAAGCCGGATGTAATTGTTTTCAATGTATTGTCTTTACAGTACAATGAACCGCAGAAGGAGGCTTACAATCGTATGACCATCGACGGTATGCGCTGGTCGACATCCAAGGTGGGCTGCATTCAGGCGTCAATGCTTGAGAGCGAAAGTTTTATCGAATATGTATTCCCCTTGCTTCGGTATCACGACCGTTGGAGTGAGTTGGAACCGGAAGATTTTAAATATATTTTAGGGGCAGAAAAGGTAGGACATAACGGTTATTATATGCAGGTCGGAGTAGTTCCCGTGGAATACATTCCGGAAGGTAAAATCCTTGGTGATTATTCCTTTGGCGACAATGCATGGAGTTATCTTGATAAAATGGTTGCCCTTTGTGAAGAAAATGATGTAGAATTGGTTTTGATTAAGGCGCCCAGTCTTTATCCCGAATGGTATGCGGAGTGGGATGCGCAGGTGGAAGAATATGCGGAAGCGCACAATTTGAAGTATATTAATTTCCTGGAGCATACCGAAGAGATCGGTTTGGATTTCAGCACGGATACCTATGATGCAGGCTTGCATTTGAACTTATATGGTGCGGTAAAACTTACGGATTATTTTGGTGCCTGGTTGGTAGAAGAGTGTGGACTGGAAGACCGACGTGGCGAAGAAAAACTTTCGGATGCTTGGGAAGTGAAGCTTGAGCACTTTTATAACCAGAAAGAAGAACTGGAAGCGTTAAAAGAGGAGGAATTTTAAAATGAAAAAAATGATACTGATAGCGATGGCTGTAATGGCAATGGCGGTTTTGACAGCCTGCGCACAGGCATCGGAAGATGTGGCGGACACGGTTGTGGATATGAATGATAATGTATCCGATATGGAAACGATTCTTGGCGATTACAAAGAAACGATGAACAATGTTGATACTATGGGACAGAATGCAATGGAAGGCGATGCAACTGCACCGGTGCAGACAAACAATACTTCCTTGGATGACTATGTATTCGAATATAAGGGCGTTAAAATTTCCCCGGATATGAATACCAATGAGTTCCTGTCTGCTTTGGGCGATCCTTTGCACTACTATGAAGTGAAGAGTTGTGCGTTTGAAGGTATGGATAAAATCTATACTTATACAAGCTTTGAAATTTCAACCTACCCCAACGGTGCAAACGATTTGGTATCTTCCATTTATTTCAAGGATGATACCGTGACCACACAGGAAGGCGCATATCTCGGTATGGCTAAGTCGGATGTGCTTGCGCTTTACGGCAGTAACTACACAGAAAGCGCCGGCGCTTACGTATATTCCAAGGGTGGCATGGAACTTCACTTTATCTTTGACGGTGAGACTTTGGCGTCAATTGAATATGTGACTACAGTGTTGGATGAATAAACTTTGAATGAAAAAGATATAGCCCTGTTTATGGGACATAACATATGTACAATGGAACCAAGAGAATGTGATACGCATTTTCTTGGTTCTTATTTTAGGAAAGGATGAATGGTATGGTTTATTTAAGCAGTTTTAAGCTGAGCGAACGGCAAATGGATAATCCGAATATATATCCCTATAATGTATTTCGGGAAAAGTACGTGGAGCCTTTTGTTTTTACGCCGATTACGGTTTTTTATGGCAATAACGGGTCGGGGAAATCCACATTGTTGAATATAATTGCAAATAAACTGCAGTTAGCGGGGAAAGAATATGCCACCAGTAATTCCTTCAGCCCGGTAGATTACTGTGCTTCGTACTCGCAGGAATGTACTTATGGATTGGGTGATGATGAGTACGGACGTGCAATTAAAAAAGTACCTAAGAACAGTCGTTTCATTAAAAGTGAGGATATATTGTATGAAATTAAGAAGATTCAGCAGGAGCAGATTCTCTCCGATGGTATGGTTTACGACTATGTAAAAAGCGGTAAAAGCAAAGAGGAAGCAAGGAAGTATGTGGCATCACAAGGTTGGTTGCAAAAAGAATACATTAAGTTTGCCCAGGAAAAATATTCCAACGGCGAAACTTCCTTGCAGTATTTTGATGAATTTCTGCAGCCGAATGCCTTGTATTTATTGGATGAGCCGGAAGTGTCGCTTTCGCCGGCAAACCAGGTAGCGTTAGCAGAAGAAATCAACAAAATGGCGCGATTGTTGGATTGTCAGTTCATTATTGCAACACATTCACCTTTTATGCTTGGAACTTTAAATGCCAAAATCTATAATATTGATTCCAAAGAGTATGATGTTGCCAAGTGGAGTGAATTAGAGAATGTAAGATATTTTTATGATTTTTTTAAAAAGCATAAAGAGGAATTTGAGTAGGGAGACAGTGAATTCTCAAAGACTTGCCAAAAAACAAAGAAGCGGAACTATATTATTCCGCTTCTTTATCTTTTGCAGAGACTGCATTTTCGGCAAGCGCCTGCTGAAAACGAATTTCATCTGCCTGCTTCATAGTCTCTTCCATCTCTTTTGTACGATAAGATGCCACATTCTTGCGTCCGGTTACGGCACCGATAATCCACATTAACACCCAGGCAATGATGGGGAGGATAATTACGCACAGCACACAGGTGAAGAAGATGTTTTCTTTATTGGGAAAATCAAGGAAGGCCATCACAAAGGTCGCAAGGATAAAACCAACGATTAAAATTACGGTTAATAAGGCCAAAATCTGTTTTGCTTTTTTCATATTTGAAAATCTCACTTTTATATTTTTTATCATTTTGGTCAGTATAACACAGAAAAAAACAGTCGGCAATGTAAAAAGGGACTTTTCAGATTTGAAAAAATGTTATATACTAAAGGACAGTGTGAGGAGAATTGCACTTTTATGGAAAGATAAAAGAAAAAGGATGGACTAAGAAATGTTATTATTAGAATTATGGAGAGCACAGGCATATAATCAGACTGCAAACAAGGGTCAGTTACAGAACTTGTGGAGCAAGTACTTCGTGAAAGAAAAAGAAATCTACAAGCAGTTGCTTGCAAATCCCGATGAAGAAGTGAAGGGAACCGTTTCTGAACTTGCAACCAAGTACAAAACAGACTTAATGTTTATGACCGGTTTCTTGGATGGTATCAACGACAGTTTGAAGACACCCAACCCCATTGAAACAATGGAAGAGAACACCGAAGTAAGCCTTGCTTTCGATAAGGAACTTCTTTATAAAAACATGGTAGGCGCTGAGGCTGACTGGCTTTACGGTTTACCTGAATGGGAAGCAATCTTTGATGAGGAGACCAGAAAGGCCCTTTACAAGGAACAGAAGTCTTCTACAACTGTTGTGAAAGAAGACAAGGTATATCCCAACGATCCCTGTCCTTGCGGCAGCGGAAAGAAGTATAAGAAGTGCTGTGGAAAGTAATTAAAAATAAAAAGACAAAACCGGTGCATTTTATGATGCATCGGTTTTCGTGATAAAAGACAGACTTAAGATTAGGAGTGAAATTTGCTTTTAGGCAGATGTGAACTACGATGAAAAGCAGAGTTGATGAAGCAGTAAGGAAATTTGAAGCCGGCTACAACTGTGCCCAGGCAGTGTTTGCGACTTATGCGGACCTTTGGGGAATGAGTGAAGCGGATGCATTGAAGCTTGCAAGCCCTATGGGCGGCGGTATGGGAAGAATGCGCGAAGTGTGCGGTACCGTATCAGCCATGGCATTATTGGAAGGCTTAAAAGAAGGAAATACAGATCCGTTGGATAAAACGGCGCAAGGGCGAACTTATGAGACGGTGCGGAGCTTATGCGATAGTTTTACCGAAGAAAACGGAAGTATTATCTGTCGTGAACTTTTGGGAATTCTCTCAAAAGAAAAGAGCGCAGTACCGTCGGAGCGTACCAAGGAATATTATCAGTCCCGCCCCTGCACAAAGTTAGTGGAAAGTGCAGCGCGGATTGTGGAAGAGCAGTTGCTCGCAGATAGAATGGAATAGGCGATACGTTTTAGATGTGTTGCATAGAAAGGCGGAAATAGAAATGAAAATTACTTTAAAAGACGGAAGTGTCAAAGAATATGGTCAGGCAATGTCCATTATTGATATTGCAAAGGATATCAGCGAAGGTTTGGCGCGTGTGGCATGTGCAGGTGAAGTAAGCGGTGAGGTAAAAGACTTAAGAACCGTTATCGATGCTGATTGTGAGTTGAATATTTTGACAGCAAACGATCCTAAGGGACTTGCTGTATATCGTCATACTACAGCGCATGTTATGGCAGAAGCTGTGAAGCGTGTGTTCCCGGATGCTAAGCTTACCATCGGACCTTCCATTGACAATGGTTTTTACTATGATTTCGATCATGCGGCTTTCTCAAGAGATGACCTTGATAAAATCGAAGCTGAAATGAAGAAAATCATCAAAGAAGGCAAGGCTTTGGAGCGCTTTACATTAAGCAGAGAAGAAGCAATTAAGTTTATGGAAGACAGAAACGAGCCTTACAAGGTGGAATTAATCAGAGACCTTCCGGAAGGTTCTGAAATTTCTTTCTACAGCCAGGGTGATTTTACAGATCTTTGTGCAGGCCCTCACTTAATGAGCACCAAGACCATTAAGGCATTTAAGTTGATTTCTTCATCAGGTGCATATTGGCGCGGAAACTCTGATAACGCTATGTTACAGAGAATCTACGGTACTTCTTTTGCAAAGAAAGAAGAGTTGGAAGAGTACCTTGCATATTTGGAAGATATTAAGAACAGAGACCATAATAAAATCGGTCGTGAAATGGAACTTTTCACTACTGTTGATGTAATCGGACAGGGGCTTCCTTTGCTTATGCCTAAGGGAGCTAAGATGATTCAGACCATGCAGCGTTGGATTGAAGATTTAGAGGATAACGAGTGGGGCTATGTGCGTACCAAGACTCCTCTTATGGCAAAGAGTGATTTGTATAAGATTTCCGGACACTGGGATCATTACAAAGAAGGTATGTTTGTAATGGGTGATGAAGACAAGGATAAAGAAGTATTTGCCCTTCGTCCCATGACTTGCCCGTTCCAGTACTATGTATTTAAAGCAGGACAGAAGTCCTATCGTGACCTTCCTATTCGTTACGGCGAGACTTCTACCTTGTTTAGAAACGAAGATTCCGGTGAAATGCACGGTTTAACCCGTGTTCGTCAGTTTACGATTTCCGAAGGTCACTTGATTGTAAGACCTGACCAGATGGTAGAGGAATTTAAGAACTGTCTTGCACTTGCAAAGCATTGTTTAACAACCCTTGGTGTAGAAGAAGATGTAACCTACCATTTATCTAAGTGGGATCCCGATAACAGTGCAAAATATATCGGTGCTCCTGAAGTTTGGGAAGAAACCGAACAGCACATCCGCGACATCTTAAATGAATTAGAGATTCCTTTTACAGAGGATGTAGGAGAGGCTGCATTCTACGGTCCTAAGGTAGATATCAATACAAAGAACGTATACGGCAAAGAAGATACTATGATTACCATTCAGTGGGATGCACTTCTTGCGGAACAGTTTGATATGTACTACATTGACCAGAACGGTGATAAGGTTCGTCCTTATATCATTCACAGAACATCTATGGGATGTTATGAAAGAACCCTTGCCTGGTTAATCGAAAAATATGCAGGTAAGTTCCCTACATGGCTTTGTCCCGAGCAGGTTCGTGTACTTCCGATTTCTGAAAAGTATGCAGAATACGGTGAAAAAGTACTTGCGGAACTTAAGAAGAACGGCATTCTTGCAACTATCGATAATCGTTCTGAAAAGATTGGTTACAAGATTCGTGAAACCAGAATGGCAAGAGTACCTTATATGTTGGTTGTTGGCCAGCAGGAAGAAGAACAGGGTAAGGTATCTGTAAGAAGCCGTTTTGCCGGCGATGAAGGCCAGAAGGATTTGGCTGATTTCATCAAGGATATTTGTGAAGAAATCCGTACCAAGGAAATCCGCAAGGTAACTGTAGAAGAGCAGAAGTAATTTAAAAAAATTAATATGTATAAAAATAGTCTGCCATGGTGAAACTAGTTTATGAAATTGATTTAAGGAGGTTTTGCCATGGCAGAATTAAGTTGTAAAGCGGAAACATGTACCTATAATAAGGACCATTATTGCTGCAAAGGTGATATCATGGTAGGCGGTAAGCATGCCGACACTACAGAAGGCACTTGCTGTGAAAGCTTTGTACCCGTAAAAGGTGACTCTTACACCAATACTACAAAGCACCCCAGCGCAACCATCAGCATTGACTGTGAAGCAGTAAAATGCGTTTATAACAACAATTATAAGTGCGTTGCCAAGAAGGTTGATATCTTAGGCAACGGTGCAATGAACAGCGCAGGTACAGCTTGCGGTACTTTCAAAGAAGCGAAGTAAGAAATGATATAAATAAAAATGACAGAGAAGAGATTCTTCCCTGTCATTTTTTATAGTATGCGAATAATTTATGTGGCTCGATATCGCATTGCATATTATTCTTTGGTAAGTGAGTGTTTTTATTCGGATTGTCCCAGCAATACCTGAACCTTATCCATAGTAGGCGGATTCAAAGGCAGAGGGAAACATGAGATGGCAAGAGCAGAGCAGGCGCTTGCAAAGCGCACCAGTTCATCGTCCGGCATTTCATGAAGCAGGCCGTAAATGCAACCTGCTTTAAAAGTATCGCCTGCACCCAGGGTACTTTTTACTTCCACAGTAAAAGGTTTCATAGTCTTCATGGGCTGACCTTTTCTGCCATACAACATATCTTTTTCACCACGGGTGATGATGACAAGTCCGTCGGAGGTGCTTGTTAATAGTTCATAGAGTTCTTCTAGTGTTTTATTTTTATAGATATCTAAACCGGTGCATTCTTTGGAAACTATATTGATTGCACAATGTTGGTGAAGGTAAGTATCGTGACAACTGTCAATCGTCACATACGGCTTGCTGTGCTTAACACAAAGTTTTGCTGTTACCTGAGTTTCTTCCAGGAAGAAGGGGTCAATGCCTGCAACCCTACAGTTTATAATATCTTCCTCCTTAGGCATGTTCCAGCGTTTGACAGCACCCGGTTCGTAGAGCGCCTGGAATACGCCCATAGGGGAACGTACCAGCCCGGCAATGATGACATAATCCATCAGTCCCTCGTAATTAGGGTCGAAGTAGAGGGAAGATAAATCTACATTTTTATCTTTATAAAAATTTTTTATCAAAGGGGCAACTTCCGTGCCGATATGGGTGCCGTCAATTTTTACCTTGGCACCAAGGGATGCCAGTACGGTTGCTGCGGTACCGGTTTCGCCACCGGGCAAAAAGTATTTGGCGTTGATTTCAGAGTATTCATCGGGTTGAAGAAAACCCTCTTTGAGTAGGAATGAATGAGTACCGAGAATTTGCCCGTGCATGTAAATGTCGTAGTTCATAGGTACCTCCTGTGTGAAAAATGAAGTATCAATTTTATTATGGCAAATAGGTGATGGTTGTCAATGAAAAAATAAGTTTTTATTTCACAACATAAAAAGGTCCTTTCGCACAATAAAAATGAAGAAAAGGCATAATCAGGCCGATAAATCTACCAGGTATAGTATAACTATTGGAAAGGATAGGTGTGACTTATGTCTATGACAATCAGAGACAATGTGGGAATCAACATTGGTAGTAAAAATAATACTAGTAAAACCGGTGGACACAAGAATGTAAGAGAGTATTCCAATTACTTGCTGGGAAAATATAACTGTTTAAAACCGGGCAAAAATGTGTCAGTATCTATTACACCCGGCTTGTTAAGAAAAGCAATGAGTGATCCGAAAACAGGGGAATGGCTGGAGAGAGAACTTGCTAAGGCCCCCGATTATATTAAAAGTGCACAGCAATCCGCCAGTGCCCGCGGGAGCAGATTGTTGTCTTCATCAATTGAGTTTGGCGAAGAGTATACAACGATGTATACTTGTACTGTTACGGATACGCCCGGAACAGATGAAGATATTGATAAGTGGCTTGAAAAAATCAAGAAAAATAAGAAAAAACAAAGGGATGCTGAAACGAAAGCAATAGAAAAAATTCGGACAGAACAACGAATGGAAGAATATACATTCAAGGGTAAGGATTTAAAGAGTGTTACGGACAGTTTTATCCAAAAGATGTATTCTCTCAGTTCTGCAACCGGATTTGATATGAAGGCATAAATGCATAAAAGTATAAAAGATATAAAGGAACTAAAACTATGCGAATAGCAATTTGTGATGATGAAAAAAACATCAGGGAATTAATTGGAAATACGATAACAAAGCAATACCCGGAGGCGGAGATTGTATTCTTTTCGTCCGGAGAAGAACTGCTTTTATCAGATTGGCAGATGGATATTTTATTTTTAGACATACAGATGTCTGGCAGAAACGGTATGGAAACGGCTATAGAGTTACGCCAAAAGAATAAAGATGTGATACTTATTTTTGTGACTGCGGTAGAGGAGTATGTGTTTCAGGCATTCGATGTAGGAGCTTTTCATTATATTGTAAAACCGATTGAACATACGAAATTTGCAGATGTACTTCACAGGGCAGTAGAGGAGTTGAATTCGCAGAAGCTTAATCTAAAAGAGGCGGAAGAAAAATATTTAATGATTCATAACGGCGGGGTACACACGAAGATCGAGATAGAGGATATTGTTTATGCTGAGGTATTCAACCGTAAGGTGGTTATTCACAAAACAGATGAGACTATTGAATATTACGGTAAAATGTCAGCCCTTGAGGCATTGGCAGGGGAGAGTTTTTTCAGGCCCCACAGGGCGTATCTTATCAATTTTAAGTACGTTGAAAAATATGATGCGAATACGATTTATCTGGAAAAGGGAAGTGTTCTTATGGCAAAGCAGAAATATCCCGAGTTCGTTAAAAAGTATATGAAGTATATTCAAAAGAGGGGATAACTGTTTATGTATAATATGGAAACTTATTGGGCGATTGCAAACCATACAATAGCAATCATGGGTATCATAGTATTTGGTTGGCTGTTTTACAAGTTTGTTAAGCCGTTTATGAAAGAAAAAGCTTTTTATGTCGGAATAAGTTATTCAGTAATTATGCTTATTTTATACTGCGTGCCGTTGGAGATTACATATCCATACCTTTGGAGTGTTCTTGTGGCGGGCGTGGCCATGTGTCTCTTGGAAAGAAGAAACATCAAACAGAAAATATTATTGGCGACGGTGATGTACCTATTCCGTTGGATGGTGTATGGAGTAACACTGTTGCTTAGAGATATTATGTTTGCACTTTTTATCAATACGCCATATATGCTTATGCATCCGGTAACGCAATGGGTAACATATGTTATTGTGGAACTGACATATTATGGAGTGGCCATAACGATTATGTATCTGGTAATCAAACTGTTTCATAAAGTGTATGTAAATAAAAAGGAAGATATATCGGGAAAAGAATTGATATTGCTTTTTGCTACGCTGTTGACGGTGATGATAGGGTATTTTACTTTTAATTACTTTTCAAATGTGTATTTAAGTGACACAGAATTTTATATTTGGAATGTCCATCCGGGATACACGGTTTTGCGGGTGATTTATCAGATTGTTTCTTTTGCTGCCATATTGATTGCTATAGTAACCTATCAGAAGATAAAAGAGAAACAGCGTGAGGAAAAGGTCAATATCCTTTTAGCAGAGCAGATTGAGAATACGAAGCAGCATATCAGCGAGGTGGAAAAACTGTACGGGGATATACGGGCGTTAAAACATGATATAGGCAATCATATCTCTGTATTGGAAAATCTTTTGATGAAGAAAGAAAACCAAGAGGCTGAAAAGTATTTGTCTGAACTGAAAGCTACTTGGAATGAGAGTGTGGGCGAAATCAAAACAGGACACCCTGTAACAGATGTGATTTTGATGCAGAAGAAAAAAGAAGCAGAGGAAAAAGGGATTGATTTTGAATGCAATTTCTTTTATCCGGCGGATACAAATATTAATGCCTTTGATGTCAGTGTAATTTTAAATAATGCTATTGAAAATGCGTTTGAAGGGGCTGTTGGTTGTGAAAGCCCGCATATATTCATATCCGCTTACCGCAAGAAAAACGCGTATGTTGTAGAGGTAAAAAACAGCATTTGTAAAAGCGTAGACATTGAAGATGAAACCGGTCTGCCGGAGACCACAAAGACAGAAAAGAGGAGCCATGGATTTGGCCTTGTCAATATTCGGAAGGTGGCGCAGAAATATTATGGGGATATAGATATCAGTCAGGATGGAAAGAGTTTTACGTTGATGGTTATGTTGATGGTTGAATAAAAGTGGGGACACAATTTTCTACGAATTGTGTCCTTTCTTATTTGCTTTACAACAGGAAAAGGGCGGTTCACAACAACTCTATTTAGTGTGAAGTTTTATCTGCCGAAATAGGAAGTAGCAGAAGTGTTTTTATATTTAGAAATGGATTTCTAATCAATACAATCAAGGAGGATGATGCGTATGAATCTTACATCAAAAGTAAGTTATAGCGTGTTAAATGCTCAAAATGTAAATCGTCTTAAAGATATTCAAAAGGCGGAGAGGGCAGCTGGTTCGTATTATAATTCTCTGGGCGGGGTGACAGAACGAACCAGTCATTGGCATATTGATAATAACGGAAATGTATTACATTATGCCCATATACGCAGGGAAGACAAATTAAGTGAAAGACTTTGCCAAGAATCGAAAGAAAAGGCTCAAAAATTAATCGAAAAGAATTGTGAAAAAGTGGGCGTGAGTTACGAAAAGACAATCTCGGATTCGGTATCAGCAGGTCTTGCGTTTATTCAAGACATGGAAAAGCAACTCAGTGGTACAAAGTTTTTTGTGGGCACGGTAAGTTACGGGCAAACCTATGGTAATTCATCAGATGTTAATTTTGTTGTGAATCCTAAATTTCTAGGCAAGTTAGGGACGGATGAAGCAACAAGAAAACAATTTGAAGAAGATGTTAAGTATCTAAATGATTTTTCCAAAAGATTTAGGGAACAACAACTTGCAAATGGACGGGAAATTGTTAGTCAGGGTTGGTTCTGCGATGAGAATGGTAATTGGGGCGGATGGTCAATCAGCCGACCTGCAAAACAAAGTTCTGTTCTGCAAGATATGGCAGATAATGCAGAGAAAATAAGACAAGAGAGACTGGAAGAACAAAAGAACGCAGAGTTAGAGCTAAAAGAATATTTTGGTGACCGTTTTAAAGGTTTTCGTGTTGAGTGGTTAGAAGAGAATGTGACGTCGGAAGAAGTCGAGAATGCAGAAGAGACAGATGAGGCTTCTAAAGAAGAAAGCGAGAGCATGTCCGGTAGGATAGGCGTGAATTTTGGTAAGACCGCAAGGAAAATTGCGGCAGCCAAAACAAGAGAACAACTACGGGAAGTGATAGCGGAAATAGAAGGCGATATGCAGGAAGTCAAGGATGGCATTGAAAAAGGTTGGTGCGATCAGGCGGAGAT
>CAZQBM010000030.1:0-27411 GCA_964591945.1 uncultured Lachnospiraceae bacterium
AAGTATAAATACAAAAAAACACCCTTATAAAAGGGTGTTTTAAGAGCTGCTAACGGGAATCGGACACAACTAAAAATACTTATAGAAAGGATAGCTGACATTTCTCTGTAAAATAAAATCAAATTATGTTAAATGATAAGAAAAATCTAACAAAAAATATTGTCCATTCGGTCAATATCTTTTTTTATTTTATTCTGTTATAGTTTGTATATAACAAGCATAACACTTTTAAAGAAAGGAATATAAAAGAATGAAAGAATGTAAATTACTTGGAATTGGTAAGCCTTTTACAAGTTATGAAAAGGAATATGTAAATTTGTATGTTGCTTTGAACAGTCCGAGCGTAACTGGTGTTGTTACTTCTGTTGAAAAATGTCGTTCTTCTCTCTTGCCGGAAGATTTATCTGTAAATGATATGGTTGTGATTGAATATGATATTTTTCGTGGTCGCGATAATCAGTACCGCAAATATGTTTCTTCCGTTCGGAAACTGTAATGCCTGATACAGAAGAAATTTTAGAAACAACTCCGGAAGAAAGTACGGAAGAAATATCGGAAGAAACTTCGGAAGAAAGTGTGGAAGAAATTTCGGAAGAAGTATCGGAAGAAACTTCGGAAGAAACTTCGGAAGAATTTTCGGAAATCACTTCGGAAGTAGGTACGGAAACAGTAGTATATACTACTGATCCTATGGTTGTTCCGTGTCTACAAATTATTATTTGCTTTTTAGGTTGTTTTGCAATCTTTGGTGTTTGCAAATTTGCCTATAAATGTCTAGACGTCATATTTTAAAGAAAGGGGATTTAATGCTATGCCTAATTATTTGTTATTATTAGTTGCAGAGGGTACTTACTCAACCGGTAAAGTGCTTTCTGATATCGTAACAAGTGATATGATTGGCGGAGTTCTTGATGAAATCATCAATGTTCTTCCTATCGTATTACCCGTTGCAATCGGCTTTATTGGTATCCGTAAAGGTCTTGGCTTTGTGCTTGGTACTTTACACTCTGCGTAAGCCTACTACTGAAAGGGTGGAGTCAGCTCCACCCTTTTATTTTTTAGAAAGGAAAATATATGAAAAGATTTATTTTTAAATTATTGCCTTTAATTTTAATATTTGTATTTTGTTTTAGTTCTTCTGTTCTTGCCGCAACTTCATCGTATGAATATCCTTGGCAGAATAATGAGCCTATAAGACGTGAAAGTGATATACTTAATCATTTTTTTAATTATTTGGATGGTGAGTATAAATATTTAGTTGTTCGATATGAGGACCGAAGTAATTCTTATGATAGTTTGATTTGTTATTTTTCGAATTCTCCCATAAAAGCTATTAACTGGAATTCTTCGCAATGTGATTTGATTTGTGAAGATGGAACGCGCCCTTATTGTTATCGTTCCACTTGTAGCGTTGATGGTGCGCCCTCCGGTTATTTAACTACTGGTTGTGGATATTTTGTAACAAATCCGGGTGTGTTGTATGTTTCGTATGATGTATTTTATGAAAATAATTTAGTCTTGGATGGTGTTGAAGATAATGTGGAAGAGCCGCCGGCAGAAAACGATTTCTTTTTCGGTGCTTTTGAAGATTTTGCGGATTTCGGTGAACAGAGTTCAGGACACTATAACAATGCTATGGATCAGACTGTGACGGAAAATTCTAACAGTCCTAACGATTCTGTATTTCAAAAATTGTTACAAGCTATGGTTGGAAGTTTGACTACAAATAATAGTATTAGTCAGCAGATAAGCAATCAGCTGCAACATTTTACGGAACAGTTTTTCAATAACTTTGCACAATACTCTCTTGGTCTTATGAATGATATATTGAATACTCTAAATGAATTTACGGGTAAGTTTGACGGACTATTGGATATTGTGGAACAGTTATATAATTCGGGAATCGGCTCAAATGGTGAATTTGGACTTGATAACATGTTCTCTTATTGGCTCATTCCAAGTGATGATTTTATAGATTCTCAATATGATAAACTGATTGGTGCTTTGCCCTTTATTGATGAAATTCAAGGTATATCCGATACTTTGCTTAATTTATTTCAAACTGTGAAACCGAAAAGTCCTACTATCACTATTCACGCAGGAAGTTATGGATTTATTGTTCTTACAGACGATTGTGTGATTGGTTTTGATTGGTTTCTTGATTGGAAACCTTATACGGATATATTTATTGCGGTATTTATATACGCAGGACTTGCTTTACATTTGGTCAGACAGTTGCCCGGTATTCTTGGTGGTACTTCTGCTGTTATCGGCTCAGCTAGTGGACTTGACAAATCGCAGAAAGGGGGAAAAGGCTCGTGATATTTGAAATGTTAATCGGTCATTCTGTTGATTTTCTTATTGAACACTTTGCACAAGCTGGTGGAATTGATTGGTTGATTGAATTTATCGATAATCTTGTTAGTTTGTTGCCTTATTTCAAAGAAATAATCTCATACGCGTATTTCTTTTTGCCCGTAGATTATTTTATTCCACTCTTTTCTGTGGTGTTTGGTATTATTGCTTTTCGTATTGTTATTGCGATTGTTAAATTGATTATTGATGTAGTGCCGGTATGGTAGAAAGGGAAGTTAAATGATAGATATGTTTATGAAAATGTGGGATTTGTTTAAATATCCCTTTGCGGTATGTATGTCCGTATATTTGATATATTATGGCATTGTTTATTTGAATATCATTATTCAATCGAAAAAGACCGGTAAAAAGCCTTTACCGAAACATAAGAAAGTAAAACAGAAAGGTGTATTTGAAAAGCTATTCATTCAAGCACCGAAACAGATTGCTCTTGATAGATTAAATTATAATCCTGATACATTTACTTATCAAGGTATTATTATTTTCGAGGGTAAACAAGGGCGCGGTAAGACTATTAGTGAAATTGAATATGCCACGCGTATGCTTGATGAATTTCCAAAAGCAAAGTGTGTATCCAACCTTGCCTATAACAGACAGAATGCAAAGCTGACACATTGGAAAATGCTGACAGATTATAAGAATGGTGCGCATGGTGTTGTTGTTATTATTGATGAAACGCAGAATTGGTTTTCTTGTAAGGATTCAAAAAACTTCCCACCGGAAATGCTCTCTGTTGTTACCCAGAACAGAAAGAACAGACGTATAATTCTTGGCTCTGCTCAATCATTCTATATGCTTGCAAAAGATATTCGTACACAATGTACGGAAGTACGCTCTTGTTTTACAATTTTGGGCTGCATAACCTTTGTATTAAGACGTGAGCCGATTTGTAATTCCGCCGGTGATGTAGAGAAATGGAAATATCGTGGATTCTATTGGTATGTGCATACGCAGGAACTTCGCGACGCATACGAT
Source organism: uncultured Lachnospiraceae bacterium (assembly GCA_964591945.1). GTDB lineage: Bacteria > Bacillota > Clostridia > Lachnospirales > Lachnospiraceae > UBA3766. The sequence goes on from CAZQBM010000030.1 coordinate 3,352, forward strand.
ACCTATGAAGTAATTGATAGAATGTCAAAAGCCGGTTGGAATGACAGACCGGTTGTTCAGAATACAGAAACTGTTTATGCAAATAAATAAAGGGAACTCTGCCACGCAGAGTCCCTTTTTATTTGCTATCAGTATCTGTTTTAAACTGTTGTATAAAATTATAAACCGCATTCCACTCTTCCGTAGACATATCAGCAAGTTTTTTCAGTGCATCGTTTAGTGCGGAGTTATCTGTTATCTGTTTATCAATGTAACTTTTTATGATTTCGTTTTTGTCTTGCGATTTCATTTCACCCGTTCCGTTTCGTAACCATTCTTCATTGATTGTAAATACTCTACATATATCTGCTATTACTCTCTCTGTTGGTATTCTTACACCATTCTCGTAGCTTGCTATTGCATTTTGCGATAGATTGATTTGTTTTCCGAAATCTGTTTGATTCATTTTTTCATTTTTTCTTATGAGTTTAATTCTTTCTTTCATAGTTTCACCACCTTTCTATATATAAAATAACACAAAGTATTAAAAATATCAATATTTTTCATTAAAAAGTATTGACAATGTGATACTATGTGTTATAATGGTATTAACAAATAACACAAAGTGTTAAAAAGAAAGGAAATAAAGATTATGTATAATGCTAAAGCTAATATTTATGTTGAAGATGGAACTTTGAAAGAAGAATTATTGAATGCACTTGATTCTGTATTTTATGCACAAGAAATTTTAAAAGTATATGCAGCAGATAATTGCTTTCTCATCACTGAATTTGACGGAATCGGTGTAACACGTTGGCATTGTAGTGATATGAAATGCTTTATGTCAGCAGAAACTTTCAAGGAAAAATTTGAACTTTTAGTAATTTGTTGGCTATGAAATTTTTCATAGATGAAATAAACGAAAGGAGTTAAATGTGATGACTTATAAGATTGTCGAAAGCGGTTGCTTAATCTTCTGCAATGGTTGTATCGTGGCAGAAACTCCCACAGAAGAAGAAGCAATCGCGTTCATCAAAGAACATTCTTGATTATATCAGCTTGTTTGTGGGCGGTCAAGTGCCGCCCTATTATGAAAAATAGAAAGGAAGAAAAAATGATTGAAGTAAAAGAAAAAATTGTTAAAGCAGAAGGTAGCATTTCTTGTATTTTGGAAGAATTTTCCTTACCTGTAAATTCTCTTTATTCTGCTGGTTTTCCTAAAGAGTTGCTCAATGCAACTTTTGAGTGTGGTTTTATGGAATTGGAACATCGTGAAATTGTGAAAAAGGGGGATTTTGATAAATGGAACAGTTAATCGAATATTTTTCTGTTGATAAGTTTAGTATGTTAGAGTTGTTGCTTTGGTGTGCGTTTGTTTTTGGCATTACCCTTTGGGGTTGTGTGTCTGCAATTAAGGACAATGCGAAGAAACAGAAAAAGGCGCAAGATAGGTTAGTTAGTGAGATGCATCGCATGTACTTGGATAGCAATCCCGCTGATATTGAAGAACGTGACAACGCTCTCTCATTTCTTGAAAGTCTGAATGTTGAAACAAAAACTCCAGACGGGAAAGCGTAACGAAGTGGAGTGTTCCGGCACCGGCACACGATGTGCCGGTAGTAATCAAAACAAACTAATGTATGTAGTGGTTTATGGTTTAACAGAAAAAACACGATGTTTTTTCGTTCTTCGCGGTGTGTACTATCGCTTGTGGTAACGAATATGCGTGTCTTAAAAACCCTTATGAATGAAAGGAAGAAATAAAATATGGCGGAAGATACTATGTTTACAAATGAAAACATTAACAAAATGGTTGATGAAATTATGGAAGATGCAGAATATGAAGATTTAATTGACGAAATCGGTCAGTTAACTGAATATGAAAAGAATTGCGTAATTGCATTTATTCTTGGTCTTACAATGAAGAATGCCTTAATTTTGCGTAAATCTTAAAATGTAACTGTTGGTAGTTTATGCTTGTTATTACATCACAATTGAAAAACTGAATATTGTTTGGAGTTTGGAGTATTATTACAAAAACTCTAGGAAATTAGCGCACGGGGGGCTACGTCCCCGTGCGCAATTATATTCGGAGTTCGGAGTGTAGAAAGGATATTTTATGAAAAAATCAGAACGTATTGCAATAGTGAAATGGTCCGAAAAATTAACAGATGCAGAATTAGAAAAAATATTATGATTCTGTATTTGATTGTTTGGGTAGTGAAACGGAAAAAATGTATGAATTAGGTTATGATATTCGTGATATTCAAGAAAGAGAACGATACGAAAAATACTTGTGTGAAAAAAGTGATTTATTAAGAACTTGTTGTGAACAACGTGGTATTGAATTATGGAAGTGATTTTAGAAAGGTTTTATTTATGAAAGAAAACGGAAATAAAATTTTATGGATTATTGTTGTGACTTTGATTTGTGCGGTGATTCGTGCATTGGTGTATAAGTATGTTTAGCGGCAAGGCTTTTGAAGTAATTGTATATCCAGATAGTTATGATTGCGAACATTTATCGGATATTATAAAGAAATTTGAGTATATCGACAAGTGGGCCTATGGTATGCACGATAAAGACGAACAAAAACCGCACTATCATATTATGATACAGACAAACGCTACGCAGGAAAGTACGCGCATAGCAAAAGACTTCGGCGTGAAAGAATCGTATGTCGAAAAACCGAAAAGCACAAAGAAAACCCATAAATTTGATGATATGCTCTTGTATCTCATACATAGAAATGCACCGGATAAATATCAATATGCGCCGGAAGATGTTGTTGCGTCTTTTGATTATATGGCATTTATCAAAAAGCAAGATAACAAGGAAAAGAAACAGAATCGAAAAATGGAAATCGTGGATTTAATAAAAAGCGGTACTGTTCGTGAATATAATCTCGGTGAATATGTAAGCGCAGCTGAATATGTAACCTATGCAACCGCTATCAAGTCAGCTTTTGCTTATCGTGAAAAAGTCTGTGTGTCTACCGAAAGAAATATGCAGGTCATATACATAACGGGTGATTCTGGTACCGGTAAAACGTCACTTGCGAAATACTTTGCAGAGAAACGTGGATTTGATTATTTTGTTTCTTCTTCATCAAATGACTTGTTTTATGGATATGGCGGACAACCTTGTGTGATTCTTGATGATGTGCGCGGCTCTTTAATGCAATTCTCGGATTGGTTGAAACTTTTAGACAATAATATCAATTCTACAGTAAAGGCCCGTTACAATAATAAAAACCTATCGGAATGTAAGTTGATGATACTGACTTCCGTACAAAGTGTGGATTCTTTCTATCGTGATATTTACGATAATGATTCGGAAAACATAGTACAGTTAAAAAGAAGATGTGGAGTTCATGTCACTGTAGATACAGATTGTTATTATGTGAAACAGTGGGATAAAAAACACAATTGCTACTCTTCCGAAAAATGTTTCAAGAATCGTATTTTTGAAGAGTATGTGAAAAACGCTACGGAAAATATGTCGGCTTTGGAAATATTAGGAATCCAAGATGAAGAAGAATATTGTCGCGATCGTAAATTTATGGATATATCCGAAAAGGATTTGGAACAGATTGAAATGTTGTTCGGGGTGGAAAATGGAAAAAAAGAAACTGATTGAAGATAATTATAAAAATCTCTTGCTATGGTTAGATGAACATAATATGATAACTTATAGCAGAGAAATGTCGGCAATTGTAGATATGAAAAAAAGAGATATAATTGCACAACATAAGGAATCTAATAAAATATGGCAAGGAAAGGACAAAAGATATTATACCTATGTAGGTATCGGTGCGCGCAGAGTTTTAAGAAGTAGTAAAAATTTGCCGCACTTGGAAGAAATTATCATCGCATACTATCTGGAACATAAGCTGGTGCGCGCAGATTTGACAAGTTTTGAATATCTGTTTTATGAATCTTGCGGTTATGCGGTGGAAAGTAATCACTTAAAAAAGAATACCATTGACAGATACGCTTGTGATTATCGGAAGTTTTTTGAAAATTCTGACTTCGTGAAAAAACGTGTGCAAGATATAACCGCGATTGATATTGCAGATTTTCTTGATTATGTATTAAATCAGTTTGATGTAACGGAAAAGTGTTTCTGTAATATTAAAAGCCTGATGTTGTTCGTGTTCAGCTATGCGAAACAACGTAGACGTATTGAATGTTTGAATATCAGTGCCACGTTTCACGATTTGCGCTTTGCAAACCGCAGATTTAAACGAAACATTGTAAAAAGTAGAACGCAGGTCTTTAACGTGGAAGAAACACCGCTGCTTTCACAATGTATTGAAAAAGAGTTCCGCGATATTCGCGACTTGGGGTTATTGCTTATGTTACACACCGGATTGCGTGTCGGTGAGTTATCTGCACTCAAGTGGGATTGTGTCAAGGAAGATGTGCTGGAAGTACGATTGACGGAATGTAAAGAAATGCGCGACGGAAAAACAACGTATTTCAATGACTTACCAAAACAAGGACATATCCGTGATGTGTATTTATCTTCGGAATCAAAGCGCATACTTGCATTGATTGATTGTTTGCAGAAAGAAAAACGTATCATTAGTGAATATGTGGTCTGTGATGATATTGGACTACAGTGTCATTGCTACATGTTCAATCGTGCATTAAAGCATTATTGCAAAAAGCTTGGTATTCTGGAACGCTCGCCCCATAAATTACGAAAGACATATTCAACCGCTATGCTTGATTGTGGTTGTGATGTAAAATTTGTACAAGAACAAATGGGGCATTCCGATATACAGACAACTTATAAAAGTTATCAGTACACTAGGCAAGTAGAAAATACCTTTATCAACTTTGCCGATAAAGTATCGTTAGAATTAAAAAAAGAATCTAATCAGTATATTTGAACGAAATTGACTAGATTCTTTTCCACACTTCTCGAAAACCCTACGTTACATAAGGGTTTTCGGGTAAGCTGCTAACGGGAATCGGACCCGTGACCTCCGCACTACCAATGCGACGCTCTACCGACTGAGCCATAGCAGCAAGTGATTGTGTCACCGAAAGCTATATTACCACATACAATTTTACTTTGTCAACGATAAAAAAAGAAAAGGACCTACTTTGCATAAACTTACCAAAGCAGGCCCTAAAAAATTACAATAAATGTGCTCTAATCTCATCTCCGCTTAAATGAGTCAAATATGCCGGTGCAATGTCAAATACTGTCTTACAACCTGACATACCTTCCTTCTGCATCTTCACTGCTGCTCTTGCATAAGCCGCAATAACAGATGCCGTGAACTCAGGATTAGAGTCTAATTTCAAGCTGTACTCAATTACATGATTGTTCTCTAAATTCCAACCGGTCTTACCTGTGCGGAATACGAAACCACCATGAGGAATACCGGCATGGTCTCTCTGTAATTCTTCCTCTGTGATAAAATGAACAATTGTATCATAATCCGCAAAATAGTTGGGCATATTTTTGATTTCAGCCTCGATACGCGCCTTATCAGCACCTTCTTCCGCTACAACAAAACATTCTCTTAAATGCTTCTGTCTTGTAGTAAGTTCAGGATTCTCACCGTTTCTTACCGCTTCTAACGCCGCTTCCACGGGAATAGTATACTGCTTACCGTTCTTCACGCCTTCCACACGTCTGATGGCATCAGAATGTCCCTGGCTTACGCCCTTGCCCCAGAACGTATAATCATTACCGGTAGGAAGAACCGCATTTGCATACAAACGGTTCAAGGAAAACATTCCCGGATCCCAACCGCAGGAAATAATTGCAACGTTACCGCCTTCCTTGGCACTTTTATCTACATTGGCAAAATGCTCAGGAATTCTTGCGTGGGTATCAAAGCTGTCCACCACGGTAAAATACTTCGCATACTCCTTGGTCTGCTCCGGCAAATCCGTAGCACTACCGCCGCAAAGAATCAAAACGTCGATTTCATCCTTTTTGTTGATGGCATCATCTACATGATATACGTTTACTCCTTCCGTAAGAATTTTCACATCTGCAGGATTTCTACGTGTAAAAACAGCCTTCAATTCCATATCGGGATTGTTTTTTACCGCACATTCAATTCCTTTACCCAAATTACCATAACCTAAAATTCCCACTCTGATCATTATTTTGCCTCCTATGACATTTTTCTAGAGTTTTCCTAAAAGATGAACTTTTAAGGTGATTTTACTGTTTCATATATTTCTTCAATTTCGCGCGAATACGTTGCAACGCATTATCCGTCGCCTTCTCGTCCCTGCCAAGCACCTTAGCGATTTCCACATATCCCATACCTGTGATATGCAATTCCAAAACCTGATTCTCAAAAGGACTCAACTCTTCATCGATATATTTTTGCAACTGCTCCATATTTTCCTGGCCGATTAAGATTTCCTCCGGATTGGATGCTTCACCGTCCGCCATCAGTTCCATTCCGTTATAAAATCCGCCTTCCGAGCCTTCACCATCGCGCCCGTTATCCGTCCCGTAAATAGACGTATAAAAGTTCAACGGTGCATGCTTTTTACGGCCCGATCTCTGCACTGCAGAATATATATTTCTGGATACGCAAAGCTGCGCAAAGGTAAAAAAAGATGCATCTCGTCCCGAATCATAATCCCTGACTGCCTTAAAAAGACCAATCATTCCTTCCTGGATTAAATCCTGGGTATCTCCACCCAGAATATACATAGACTTAGCCTTGCTTCGCACCAGATTTTTGTACTTGTCCATCAAATACTCCATAATCTGCTCTTCGCCCTCGCGAAGACGCTCTATGAGTTCCTCGTCGGTACAGCTGTCATATCGTTGTGTCATATTATTCCTCTTTTCTGAGCGTTTACTGCAGCCTCTGTCTTACGATTTCATAAGCCAGAACGCCTGCTGCCACCGAAGCATTCAACGAATCGATTTGGCCCTTCATAGGAATGGATGCAATCAAATCACACTTTTCTTTCACAAGTCTTCCTACGCCTTCGCCCTCGCTACCGATTACAAGACCGATAGGACCTTTTAAATTCAAATCATACATTACGGTGCCACCCATATCAGCACAAACGAACCAAAGACCTTCTTTTTTTAAGTCTTCAATCGTCTTAGCAAGATTTGTCACCTTGGCTACCGGAAGATAATTTAATGCACCTGCAGAAGTTCTTGCCACAGTTGCTGTCAGACCTACCGCTCTGTTCTTCGGAATAATTACACCGTGAGCCCCCGCCAGATGCGCAGTACGAATCATTGCTCCTAAATTATGCGGATCTTCAATGTTGTCCAACAAAAAGATAAAAGGATCTTCACCCTTGTCTTTTGCAGACTGCATAATATCTTCCACCTCTGCATAATCATAGGCTGCTGCATAGGCAATCACACCCTGATGTTTTCCGGTTTCCGACATCTGGTCCAAACGTTCCTTGTTTACATAACGTATAACCGTATCCTGCTTTTTAGCCTCTCTTTTGATACTTAAAACAGGGCCGTCCTGACAACCGTCCAACACAAACAACTTATCAATACATTTGCCGGAACGGAAGGCTTCCATTACGGCATTTCTGCCCTCTATTGTAAATTCATGATATCCCATGTCAAACCTACTTTCTATATTCCCTTCATGATAATGGTATCTGCCTTGATTCTGAAAGAATCATTTTCTCAAGTCGTTCTCACTTTCACTTACGCTTAGTACTGCCTTTTTATCGGGGCAAAACCAACTTAATCAATTCCAGAATTCTTTCTTCCTCGCCTTTTAAATAAAGATATCCAATCAACGCCTCAAAACCCGTAGCCTTATGGTACTGACCGATGCCTGCATTCTTGGCGTGAGATGCAGTCTTGGCATTACGCCCTCTTTTATAAACATCAGCTTCTTCCTCTGTCAGATGCTCCTTTAAAGCTTCTGCCATCTGCGCCTGTGTCTCTGCTTTTACCAGATCACTTTTATCTTTATGTAAACCATTTACATTGCGATTTCCTTCTCCCACAAGGATACTGCGAATCACCAGGTCATACACACAATCCCCGATAAAAGCTAAGGTCAGCGGGGAATAGGTTCTGATATCCACTTCCCCAAGCCCGAATTCTTCTTTTATTTTATCCAAAAAGAGTTTCTCGTTATGCACGTTTCCACTTAACTCCTTCTCTTGTATCTTCCAGAACAATACCCATTTCCAGAAGTTGCCCGCGAATTTCGTCTGCCTTGGCAAAATCCTTAGCCTTTCTTGCTGCCTGACGGTCTGCAATCATCTGCTCGATTTCTGCATCCAAGATTTCTGCCTTCTTCTCGGTAATGATACCGCAGACATCGGTCATTGTCTTAAAGAATGCATTTACAGCCTCTAAATATGCCTTACTGCTGTTCTCGTCTGTATTGGTATTCATAAACTTCACCAATTCAAAGATTGCTGAAATGGCATCCGCTGTATTGAAATCATCCTCCATGGCAGCTTCATACTTATCCATCAAAGCCTTAGCATTTGCAAGTAATTCCTTCTCCGCATCGCTCATAGCTTCGCCTGTGGCATTTGTAAGCAATCCCTGCATTCTTTCTGCCGCATTTAAAATACGCTCCAGAGAGTTCTTAGCTGCTTCCATAAGGTCTGCACTGAAGTTCAACTGACTTCTGTAATGTGCTGAAAGCATAAAGAAACGAAGCACCTGTAAATCATATTTTTCCGCAATGTCACGAACGGTAAAGAAGTTACCCAGTGATTTACTCATCTTCTTATTGTCGATATTTAAGAATGCATTGTGCATCCAGTAACGTGCAAAAGTCTTGCCGTTTGCCGCCTCACTCTGTGCAATTTCATTTTCGTGATGAGGGAATACCAAATCTTCCCCGCCTGCGTGGATATCGATTTCTTCGCCCAAATATTTCTTACTCATAACCGAACATTCAATGTGCCAGCCGGGACGACCGTTACACCAGGGTGAGCACCAGAACGGTTCACCTTCTTTTTTGGGTTTCCAAAGAACGAAATCCAAGGGATCTTCCTTCTGATCTTCACCGGTTACGAGCAAAGATCTGTTCCCGCCCTGTAAGTCATCCAAATTCTTATGAGATAATTTACCGTATTCCTTAAAACTTCTGGTCTTAAAATAAACCGTACCATCACCACCAACATAAGCATGCTTCTTATTAATCAGCGTTCCGATCATCTCAAGCATACCTTCGATTTCTTCGGTTGCCTTGGGATGTGTGGTTGCAGGCATAACATTTAACGCCTTCATATCCTTTTTACATTCTTCGATGTAACGTTCGGAAATTACGGTAGAATCTACACCTTCTGCATTGGCAGCCTTGATAATTTTATCATCTACGTCTGTGAAGTTAGATACATAATTTACTTCATAACCCTTATATTCCATATAACGTCTTACAGTATCAAACACAATCATAGGACGTGCATTACCGATATGAATTAAGTTGTATACGGTAGGACCGCACACATACATACGCACCTTACCTTCTTCGATGGGTACAAACTCTTCTTTTCTCTTGGTTAATGTGTTGTAAATCTTCATTTTTCTTCTCCTATTTTATGATAAACATTTACGGTAACTTAATCTTAAATACCGCGCCTTTATTTTACGTTCTTCTTTAACTCTTCCATCTGCATTTCCAAAGCTTCTAACTTCTCCAGAAGCTGTACATTGGCAGACTGGAGACGGTTAATATCTTCTTTGACAGGGTCGGGCAAATGTACCTGGTCCATGGTATCACGGGGAATCGCGATATTATCGCGCTTCACAATTCGGCCCGGAACACCTACAACGGTACAGTTGGGCGGCACTTCCTCAAGCACCACGCTTCCGGCACCGATTTTGGAATTCTCACCTACCGTAAAAGAGCCTAAAACCTTCGCTCCCGCACTAATCATTACATTATCGCAAATGGTCGGGTGTCGCTTACCGTGCTCTTTACCGGTACCGCCTAATGTCACGCCCTGGTAAAGTGTAACATTATTGCCGATAATGGTAGTCTCACCGATAATTACCCCGTTACCATGGTCGATAAAAAGTCCTTCTCCAATGGTTGCACCGGGATGAATTTCTATTCCGGTTTTTCTCACACCGCGTTGTGAAACGTAGCGGGCAAGAAAATACATTTTACGGTTATATAATTTATGTGCCACCCTGTAATGAAGCATAACCTTAAAGCTTGGATACAGCAAAACCTCCATTGCATTATGGATTGCCGGGTCACGCTCTTTTACAATGGCTATTTCATTTTTGATACGTTTGATAATGCCCATTAAATATTTTACTCCTTGCAGAGATCTATCTATCACTTTCCAATCATAAATCTATCTTAAAAATCAAAAGAACCCGTCTCAAAAAGAGACGAGTTCATCGCTATTCCACTCTTAATGTCAAAGACAGCTGCCTTCTTCACACACGTATAACGTACGCCCCGGATACGGATACTTCAGTTCCCCGCATCAGCTCCCGAATGCACTTCCGTCAAACTCATACATAAAAGCGGCTTTCAGCCGGTGACCGCTTCTCTCTGTTATCTTCCTTTGACGTACTCTCTTCGTTCACAGCCTTTGTCATATTCCTCTTATAAAATATGCGTTTTTTGATTTTTTGTCAATAAAAACTGTCGTAAAATTATTGTTTTTTTCTGCCAATTCAAAGCTTAAACGATTTCATTGATGAAAACGTTCTTTAAAACCTGAATTTTGTCCAAACTCTCCAAAATTTCATCCTGCTCGCGTGTTTCCGAAATTTCGAAACAATCCGCCGCACTTTTATACCCGAATACAAAGGCAGTCAAATCATCAATACAGATTCTACAGTCCGCATCTTCCTGATTTCGCTTTTTACAAACCAGCCTTCCCTTATCATTCGAATACAAATGATAAACTCCGCTGTTTACGGCAAGTATCGGATCCTTAAGTTCCACCATTAAATCAACCGCGCCCGCGCAACGCAAAGACTGAAGCATTGCCTCCGGGCGAAGGATTCTTGCCATAATCGCAGGCTTATACTCCTCCGAAGCAACCAATTGCCAGGATGCCAAATCCTCATCCAGAATCACTTCCTGCACACCGGATTTCTCCTGCTCGTGAACGTAGGCAAGAAGCCCTTTTAATTCACCGTCTCTTTCAATCAGGAAAAGATTACCGTTCTGCGCCATCAACTCTTTTTTAAGAATTTTATAATATCCGGGACTGCGAAGCATATAACAATCCGTATTCTGTTTTAACATCTGATTGGCAAACTCTGCTGCTTTCACACAATCTGCCTCTTTAGCAGCTTTTATCTGTAACGTTCCCTTGTCTTTTACAACAAGATGAAACTCTGCGTTGTATTGCGCACCGGCATCCAGATATCGTGTAGGCAAGACAGCCTCGTTTATCTTCCAATCCGGTTTATCATAAATGTATGTAAACCCAAAAGGTGTATAATACGCCGGATTTGCAGGCATCAAAAAAGTAAAGGGCTGGCCTTCCGTTCTCATAAACTGCAAAGCCTCTTTCATCATGTCAGCCATAAGCCCCTGTCTGCGATATGCCTCCTTGGTCGCCACACCTACAATGTAGCAGACTGACTCCATTCTGCCCGTCATATAAGGTGCCAAATGCAACATACTGACTATATCCCCGTCATCCATCCTTGTAAAAACCAGGTTACGCTCCGCTTTGTTTTCGAAATAATACTCGGTAAAAGCTTTGCTATCCTCTGCAAAAACCTGCTCCCACAGGGGTCGGATACTATGCACTTCTTTCTCTGCCAGAAAACCTGAATTCATTGTTTCTCCTTTTTAATGTTTACTGCATCCGCCGCAACTTTCACAATTACCATAGGTTACCCCCGGCATCTGTTCCGGCGTAGACAAAAGGCAAATAGCCTGGGAACTGATTCCTTCCTTACTTCCCGTAAACCCAAGACCTTCCTCGGTGGTAGCCTTCACATTCACCTGTGAAATATCAATTCCGAGCACCTCTGCAATGTTGGCACGCATGGTATCAATATGCGGTCTCATCTTCGGTGCCTGCGCAATAATGGTTGCATCGATATTTTCGATAAAGTACAAATTCTCATCCAGAATTTCTTTTACCCTCGCAAGCAACTTCATACTGTCGGCACCCTTATATTCTTCCGCCGTATCCGGAAAATGTTTGCCGATATCGCCAAGTGCCGCTGCACCAAGCAAAGCATCCATAATGGCATGCACAAGCACATCCGCATCGGAATGACCCAAAAGGCCTTTCTCGTGGGGAATTTTTACTCCGCCCATAATCAAATCTCTTCCTTCCACCAGACGGTGTACATCATAACCCATTCCTATTCTCATGGTCTTTCCTCCTCTATCAAATCCCGAATGACTTCTCCCGCAATCATAAGACCTGCTACCGAAGGTACAAAGGCTACGGAACCCGGTGTGGAACGTCTTTGTGGTTCTTTTGTTATGTCAACCTCGTTTCCTTCTGATTTTTCTACACAATTATCTTCCTTTAATGTTTGCGGTTTTATCGCTTCTTCCCAGGAATACAACACTTTTAAATGTTTAATACCACGTTGTTTTAATTCACGACGCATTACCTTCGCCAAAGGACATACTGAAGTTTTATAAATATCCGTAATTTCAAAAGCCCCGGGATTTAATTTATTGCCGGCTCCCATACAGCTGATAATCGGCACCCCCGCTTCCTGCGCGGCTTCCACCAAAGATAACTTAGCGGTTACGGTGTCCACCGCATCCACCACATAATCATACCCGGTAAAATCAAACGTCCCTGCCGTATCCGGCAAATAGAAGCATCTGCGCTCCTCTATCACGATTTCAGGATTAATATCCAAAGCACGCTCTTTCATCACCTCGGTTTTATATCTTCCGATGGTTTTGGTTGTAGCTATAATCTGACGGTTAATATTACTCTCCGCCACGGTATCATTGTCCACCAGTGTAAGCCTGCCGATACCGCTTCGCACCAAAGCTTCTGCAGTATATCCGCCCACACCGCCGACACCAAACACTGCCACATGGGCGTCTGACAACTTATTCATCGCGTCCGCACCAAGAAGCATTTCGGTACGACTGAATCTTTCACTCATTTATCTTCCTCTTTTTATCCGTACATTATTTGTTTACATAAAGTCAATTTATGGTAAACTTCATTCAAAATTTTATCAATTACACACTACGATTTCTGCGAAAACATAGGTGTTGATAAATAACGGTCGCCCGAATCCGGCAACAACGCTACAATCATTTTGCCCTTGTTTTCTTCTCTTGCCGCTAAAATACCTGCTGCCTTTAATGCCGCACCGGAAGTAATTCCCACAAGAACACCTTCTGTCACAGCGAATCGCTTTCCTTCCGCAAAAGCATCCTCATTCTCTACACAAATCACTTCATCATAAATTTCTGTATTCAAAAGTTCCGGCACAAAATTCGCCCCAATCCCCTGCAACTGATGAGCGCCTGCCTGTCCGCCTGATAAAAGGGGACTTCCTGCCGGCTCTACCGCAACAATTTTGATCGAAGGATTCTTGGACTTTAAATATTCGCCCACACCGGTAATGGTGCCGCCCGTACCCACGCCTGCTACGAAAATATCCACCTTCCCCTCAGTCTGTTCCCAAATTTCAGGTCCTGTAGTTTTCCTGTGCGCAGCTGCATTTGCATGATTTTCAAATTGTCCCAGAATAACAGCTCCGGGAATACTATCCCTTAATTCCTCGGCCTTGGCAATCGCGCCTTTCATTCCCAGGGCACCTTCCGTCAACACAAGCTCTGCTCCGTACGCTCCCAACAGATTTCTTCGTTCTACACTCATTGTATCAGGAAGCGTCAGTATGATTTTATACCCTTTAATTGCCGCCATGGAAGCCAAACCGATGCCTGTATTTCCGCTGGTCGGCTCAATGATTGTAGCTCCCGGTTCTAAAATCCCTCTTTCTTCAGCATCTTCAATCATTGAAAGAGCCGCTCTGTCTTTGGTGCTTCCCGCCGGATTTAAATATTCCAGTTTCGCAAGCAAGGTAACATCCTTCACGCCTGCCGCCTCACCGTATCGATCCACCTTCATAAGTGGTGTATTTCCCACCAATTCAATTGCACTGTTTACAATATTTTTCATTCTTATATCTCCATACAATAAGTTTTCTTCTATCCGTAATATACGGTTTATCAGGCGGTTCCTCATCACTCTTATCTTATAGAATTCTTCCTCCGCCAAGCACTATATCTCCGTCATAAAAGACTACAGACTGCCCGGTGGTGATTCCTCGCTGGGGTTCTGCAAAAATCACCCTCACTTTACCATTATCGAGGCACTCAACCTCAGCCTCCGCTTCTTTCTGCTTATAGCGTGCTTTGGCTTTACAATGGATAGCTTTCCCTTCTTTCGGTTTAATAATCCAGTTTACGTCTTCCGCTTCTAAAACAGAACGAAACAATTCTTCATTTCGGCACAACACCACTTCATTGGTATCCATACGTTTCTCATAAACATACATCGGTTCCTGTAGGGCAAGCCCTAATCCCTTTCGCTGACCGATGGTATAACGAATCATACCTTTATGACGCCCTAAAACCTTACCTTCTCGGTTTACGAAATTACCTTCTTTGAAAGACTGTCCTGTATAATCCTCAATAAAAGCCGCGTAATCCCCGTCGGGCACAAAACAAATGTCCTGGCTGTCTTTTTTCTTCGCATTTAATAAGCCTAAATTCTTAGCAATATCACGAATTTCGTCCTTACTGTATTCTCCTAATGGAAACTTACAATGCGCCAATTGTTCCTGGGTTAAATTATATAAAACATAACTTTGGTCTTTGCTTTCGTCGTGTCCTTTTTTTAACAAATAAAGTTTGCGTTCTTCATCATATTCCACGCGGACATAATGCCCCGTTACAACGTAATCGCACCCTTCTTCACGCATTTTATCCATCAGACGGCCAAACTTCATATAGCGGTTACATTCTACACAAGGGTTTGGTGTTCCGCCCTCAATATAGGTGTTGATAAAACGACATATCACTTCGTCTTTGAAATCTTCCCTATAGTCATAAGCATGAAAAGGAATGCCAAAATGCTTTGCCACCGCCTCCGCATCTTTTACGGCGCTACTGTTTCCGCAAATCTTGTCTTCCGTATGCTCTTTACCTTCTGCCTCGTCACCGCAGATTCCCTCATTCTGTTTTGTTTCATATAATCGCATGGTGGCACCCACACAATCGTAGCCTTTCTTTTGCATCAAATGCACCGCTACAGAAGAATCCACGCCGCCACTCATAGCAATTAACGCTCGTTTTTTATCACTCATACGAACCCTCAGTTCTTATTTTTATCAGGCAGTCAACGTTCACCGCCTTTTGAAATTCTTATCATCAATAATTCATATAAAGTCTTCTGCCCATTTCCTCGCGCAACTTCGGGTTCGCTGCAATTACCAATAAAAGTATCGCAATCGCAAGCAACAGAGGCGCACAGCAAAGTGACCAAATCAAATACACTTTTCCAACGATAAAAATATCCAGTAAAAATTCAATCAAAATCAACAAAAAACACACAAACAACATACTTATGCCACCTGCACGGAAATAATTTCTTCTCTTTTTACGAAGAAAAATAACCATACAGAAAATATAAATACTTGTAAGAATGTGCAACGGTAAAAAGAACTCAAAATACCACAATTCCCCGCCAGTCATCCACGCAATCATAAAAACATACAGCGCCAGTGCTACAAGATTAATCATTGTGGCAATGTAGGGTGATTTCATCTTTGTAAGTACCGGCAGTGAAAAGCACACCAACAGTCCAAAAGCGCCGATGGCATACAAAGACCAGCTTAAATTAAAAGAAATCAAAAAATCACACAGTGTCTGTACAACAACTCCGACCGCAATCACGGCAAGAATAATCTGTATCAAATATTTAAAATTTATTTTTCGCCCCGTATATTCTTCGTAACGATGCGAATAGGCTGCTTCTCTTTTATCATCCCCTGTATCATTCGGATTTATCACTACCGTATTGCACAAAGGACATTTTTCTTCGGATGCAGCAAGTTTTACACCGCAATTTACACAATATGACATTTTGTCACTCCTTTTATCAAATACAATCATTTCTTATCGGACGCCTATAGTTTACATAACTTCTTTTGCCTGATTACTCTCAATTTCCACAGGAATCCCCATTTCAACAAGTTTCGTATAAAAAAGTCTCTCAATCTCAGCTTCTTTGATTTTACGGGTAAAAGTAACCGACATAGTATCCAGATAACTTACTCCCATACAACTGGTTACACGGCCGAAATTCCTGCCGGCCACCGCCTGTACGCCCTTCACATAAGCAGACATTTTAGGGGGCAAAACCACGTTTCCGAGATTTGACATTGTACAGGTAGACTTAATCTCGCCTCCCATATAATTGCCAAGAATTACAAAAGGCTTCTTAATAAACATAGGAATCACCTTATATACCTTGTACTGATAGCTTGCAATATTGCCCGCAATCAGGTTGTTTAAGCGCTTCTCCGTAATGTTTAATGCCATTCCGTGTTTTACCTGCTCCACGATTTCCGCAAAGGAATAATGCCCCAGAGCACGATCCAAACCAATGTTAATATTGGCAAAAAAGTTACTTACGGTTTTTGACGGATAAAACTTACGTAAATCCACGGGAATGTTAATGACAATAGGCATTTGACGGATTTTACGTTTCTTTTCCTTCTCCTGAATATCCTGAAAAACATCCATCAGAACTGCCGTCAAAAAAGCGGTTACGGTACAGTTGTACTCTTTTGCCTTCGTCTTCACAGCTTCAACAGGTATACGCCCGGTCACAATATTCAAAAACCCTTCCGCTTCTTTCCTTCCCTTAGCCTGATAAGCCTTGGGACTCTTACGCTTAAAATTCTGACGTCTTGCCACCTTGCTGTAGGCATCTTCATATTCTTCGGGTTTTGGTGCCTCATCCGGATTCAAAATCCATTGGCTCTCTTCAATCTCATAACCGTATTTCTGACGAAGGTATTCTGCAACCAACGTCATCATAAAAGTCATACCGCCGGTACCGTCTGCCAATGCATGAAAAACCTCCAGCGAAATTCTTTTACCGAAATAGCGGACACGGAACAGAAAGTGCTTATTTAACTTCCAGCTCCTTCGCACCATAGGATTACGTACATCTTCTTCTACTTTCGGCTTATCCTTGGCAAGTTCCATGTAATTCCAAAACAGACCATAACGAAGTTTTAAAGCAAAAGAGGGGATTCTTTTTAAGACCACCTGTAGTGCGCTATTAAGGAGCACCGGATCAATTTCTTCTTCCAATTCTACCGACAGTCGAAAAATATGCGCAAACTTCTTGGTAGTAACCATAGTACAGAAATTCGCCGTATTATCCGGTTTTAACCATTCCAAATGCTTGGTACTTTTAGAATGCATACTTTTCCTCCTGTCCTTATTTTTATGCGCATTGAAACATATGCCCACAGTTAGTAAAATTATACACAAAAATGGAGTTTATCACAATAGAAAAAAGGTACTTTCCTAACATAGGAAGTACCTTTATCAAGTAGCGAGAGGGGGATTCGGGTCTACGCTCCGCTCCGGTCGGCGCTGAACAGACGTCCCCCGGACGTCTAGCGCCCTCTCCACCACTCCGTGGTGTCTCGGGTTCATTTTTCTTTCTATACGACAAAAAAAGGAATCCGTTTGGATTCCTTTTTTCGTCGTAGCGAGAGGGGGATTCGAAGCAAATCTTCCACTCAAAAATGCAGTAAACAAAGGGGCTCCCACGTCGTCAAATTTACAAAGTCATCAAAAGTCATCAACTAAATATGTGTAAAAAAAACCTTACCGAATCAAATTCGATAAGGTTTTATTTTTTACTGTGCTAAAGTGTAACTGTAATATACGTCAGCGGTAGCCCACACGAAAGGCTCGTTTGTAGTAGTGTAGTATAACGCTGGATATGTGAATGTTTTATCTGCAAATGAAATTCCATTAAAATCATTTGAAGTGCCACTTGAAATGACATTACCTTCGGCATCATAGTAAATCACGAAGAAAATTGGTGTTTCATTTGTATCTGCATTTTCGGGTAATTCAATATCAACGCTCAACACGTTTTCGTAAAGTACTTTACTTTCATCAAAAGTAATGGTTATCATTTCCTGAACTGTATTTCGTGCAGGATTTGTATCTTTTATTTCAACACCATCACCATATTGCAGCAGAGTGCTACTATCATCAGCATTTAACCAGTAAGCAAGTCCTTCTTCGCCATAAAGAGTTGCATCTCCTGGATACAAAAAGGCAGGAACAACGATACTTTCACCTGGTTCGAAATATAAGTCTGTATAGTTAGTTATATTATTGTCGATTTCAACGCCATACGCAGAATCAGATGTATTGGTGAGCGTATAGTAAGGCTGAATCACTTCAGGATTGTTGTATGCACCATTGTTCAGAAAATCATCGAAAATAACTTCCGCAGAGGTTTCGCCGTTGGGATAAGTGACTTCGGAAAGTGTATAGGGTTTTGCTTCCGCAACAGGAGCTTCTTCTGCATCAGGAATCTCTGTAGGTTCAATTACTTCTTCCTGTGATTCAGCAGGAACATCGCTAGACTCTTCTAGCTCTGACTGTGATTCTACAACCATTTCATTGGAATTTGTTTCTGTGACCGTGTCCGTTGTTCCTCCACATGCAGTCAAAGTTGCAGTTAATGCAACTATGGTAATAATTGATAGTACTTTTTTCTTCATTTTTGTCCTCCTCTTTTGTAGCCATTATTGGCTACTGTTTATGTTGGTTATGTTATTTATTGCAACACAGATTGTAACATATTAAATGTTTGTATTCAAGTTTAAAATAAAGTTACAAATAATATTCTATGGGTGATGAAAAATGAAAGATTCTAAATTAATTATCAAAAGAAAAGGTGATGATGGAACAAAAACATTTTCCATCCGCATAAAAGAGGAAACTGTTAAACGTATTGATGACCTTGCCGTAAAAACCGACCGAAGCCGAAATGAATTAATCGGTATTTTGTTAGAATACGGATTGGATAACTGCGAAACAGAATAGTCACGTATACTTGTAATGATATCCTGACGAGTTTTTACTTGTCAGGATTTTTGTTTATAAATTCTTTATATTTCTTTATACTTTTTTAATGACTTTCACATCATTTTCTCATAAATGAGGAAACATAACATTCTCTTCCCCCTCATTTATGAACAATTCCCCACCAATTTTAAAAACTCACACTATGATAGAATGGTCTTGTTCAAGTATTTATTTACTCGTATGACTAATCCCCTAAAAAATAGTAGTCAAGGTAGTCAAATTGCTAACCAGCCATAAAATAAATAGCTCTACGCGACTACCTCGCTACGGCAAATGAGGTAGTCGCGGTAGTCAAGTAGCAGAAGGGATACACGCACATGAGTTTTTATAAAGCAAAGAAAAGAATTTTAACAATGGAATCATCTGTCAAAACACTGGCAATTAAAGTATATGAGGAACAAATGCCCCACGGATTGCAAGCAGTTATCAGTGCTATCAAGTCCGCAGACAAGAGAATTTATCAGGTAATTGCTATTAAGCATGACCGCGATTATGTTGGAGATGACTTTTTTGCTCCCTCTCTTGAAAAGGCACACTATCACATCATTGTAAGAATTAATGATAAAAGTCCTAGAAAAATAAGAACTATTCTCAATCTTTTATATATTGCTTTTCGTCCCAGTATCGACGATGTATTACGCGACCAACATGGTTTAGAAACGATTCGCGATTTTACAAATTATACAGTTTATCTGCTCCATAAAACCGAGCAAGCTATAAACGATGGTAAATCTATGTATGAGGCAAATGAATTTATCAGTAATCTCACTCCCGATGAAATTACGCAAATCATGGATGGCTATACAAAAGTATCTACCACCAAAAATAGAGTGACGCTTGCAGAGTTGATTGAGTTGGATAAAACATCTTATCAACTGGGATATGACTTAAAAGATTTTTTAGGGTGGTATGGTTCTCTTCCTTTTGCATTTAGAAGTCATTCAAAGATAAAAACAATTGAAGAAAGTTATTATCGCGGTGTTAGGGTTCGCGTAGAAACAAATAACAAAATCAACCGCTTGTGTATATACATTCAAGGCGAACCCGATGACGGAAAAACATACGCATCATTAAATGCTCTCTCCGGCAAACAAATTCTTACAATTGAGGGGGGATGTACTGGAAAATTCGATAATCTTCAACCATCAACAGATGCCATTGTTGTAAGTGATGATACAGTCCCTTATTTACTTAATTTAGCTGATAATTACATGTGCCAAGTATACCGCCGTAACAGAAACAATCCTTACTGGTGCGGTAACTACTTAATCGTTACTGGTAATCTTTCTTTTGAAGAATGGGTAAAAAGTTGCGGAATCAAAAGTCAAAAGCATATTGATGCACTGATTTCACGATTCTATATTTGCCATATTGAAAAAAGCTTCGGTAATAAAATACTCTTCTGCGATTCACCGTCAACACGAGGAATGGCAGAAACACAGGCAGAACGTTTGGAACGGTTCATCATTTTTTGCGAACGCTTTAATGAAACCATTGCCAACTATATTCCTTCCAAAAATCTCGTTGACTATTCAGCTATTACTTTTTTATCTGAACTGAAAGAAATTGCAGAAGAAGAATATCGGCAATTCCAACAATATCAGCAGATGCTCATTAGGGAAACACATTTTGCCAACCAAGAAATTTATGCAGAATATGAAGCAGAAAAAAGAATGCAGGATGATAAGTCAGGCAATAACCAAGCCCCAAAAAATACATCCCTTGCCTCAAATCATGACCCAAGAATTGATGCAATCAGACGCAATGGATATATTCTTGAATTTAAAGAACAGCCTGCACTATATTACACAGCAAAAAAGTGAGGTGAAAACTATGTTTTATATGAATTACAGCATGTATGAAGATATGTCTGACACTTATTTTGAAGATTCTTCAAAAGGTGACCCTATATTGATATGGGTAGGTGAAAACATTGATTGCATTATGGAACTTAATAATGCACTTACTCAAACTTTAATTAATAAATTTAGAGAAGAAGCAAAACTTAACAAATACGAATCTATTGATAAATTTGTTAACGAAATTAACTCTTCATACAAGGAGAGATTACAAAAAGCAGTTAATGTAGAATATCCGCAACCAATTCCACTTACACCAATGACAATGGAGTAAGTTTATCATACGCCCCGCAGGGCTCAATACCCTTTGATACGAACGTGTCAAAGGTAGTATTGTGCCACCTTTGGCAAAGCCAAAAGTGGTGGGCGTATATATGCACTCACGCATGAAAGGAGAATTGCAACATGAATAAAGGTGCTTATTCAATTTCCATTCGGCAGGGCAAGCTTGCTACTCGTCATGACCGCCGAGAGTATACGCCAGAAAATACTGACGAACGCTTGCAGGTTTATAATAAAACTGTCGTTGATTTGTATAGTGACGGCAAAAGCGATGAGGAAGTATTTAATTCTTTTTTTGCAGATAGCGTTGCGGAGTATAACGCAAAGCAAAAAAGGAAAGACAGGAAAAAGAAAAATTATTATGAAGAAATTGACTCGGAAAAACGAGCAGAAAAACCATTCTATGAATATGTTATCCAAATCGGGAATCACGAAGATAACGGTGTCACAAATAATGATTTTGATGTAGATAAATGGGGAGAGAATAAATCGACTTATGACATTGATAGTGTATTGAACAAATCACAATCCAATGCCGAATTAAGGCAAATCCTTGATGCTAAGATGGCTGAGTTACCAATGAAATATCCCAACTTCCGCTTTTCTCTCATTCAGTCTCATGGGGATGAACCAAATGGAACATATCACTATCATGTAAAATTTACTCCTGTAGCCACAGGTTATAAAAAAGGAATGACGGAGCAATGCTCTCTGTCCAAAGCCTTGGAAAATATGGGCTACAAAACCGAAGGTGCAGACTACGCCATCACACAATGGCAGAGCGATGTTAAGAAAGACATTGAGGAAGCCATGAACGCTCTGGACTATGAGAAAGCGGATATGGAAAATGAGAACGATGGCATGGACATGTCTCTGTTTAAATTGCAAACACAGAAAGCGACTCTTCTCAATCAGAATGAAGCATTAAATATTGAGAATCAAGAGTTAAAGGAAAACAATAAAAATCTGTTCAATTTGAATCTTATTCAAAAAGACAAGTTAGCCAAAGCCACATTGCAGGCTCAATCAATTACAGACAATGCAAAAAGTAACGCTCAAAAATTAGAATTAGACATGAAAAGGAGAATTCAAAAAATGACAAATGAAGAAAAAGAAAAATTGACACAGGCTACCCTTCTTAAAGAGAAAGCCCAATCCGTATTACAACAAGCAACCGATGCTCTGAAAGCCGTTCAGAACACTCCTACTGACAATCCAAGACTTGAATGGATGCGTACCTTTAAATTTAGCAACGGACGCACTCCCGAAGATTATTACCGCAGGGACACTCGGGAAAGAGAAAAGAATAACGCTCACACCCGATTGGTCAATGCAATGAAGCAAATGGAGCTTCTCAATGAATCGTGGAATGATTACAATAACCAACACGATGAGGAATTAACACTTTAATTATGTGTAACTAATGGAAAGGTAACTTGATGGCACTGAAGCGGAATATTTCATTAAATTGCATATTCCAAATGTTTTTAGATAATGGTACTATAAGTATTGACGACGTGGTGAACTCCAGTCAGGAGGACATCATGAATACAATATTAAGTACCATTCATCACTATGCCATCAGCAAAACCAAAGATGGTCGGTATACAACGTATATACCAGATGCGACTAAACCAAATGGAAGGAGACAAATTAGAAGGAAATCAGAAACCGAACTTTATCGTTCTTTATTGGAGTTTTACGGTGTTGAGGAAGAACAGAAAACTTTAACTTTTGCAGAACTGTTTACCGAATGGATAGAGTACAAAAAACGCTTTATTGACGTTAAGAACAAGAAGAAGAACCTTTCGCCAAGTACAATCAGACGATATGAACGAGATTATGAAAATTATCTTATCACTCTTCCACTTGCTTCTATGGCGATTGATAAAGTAACTACACCAAAATTGCAATTGATGCTTGCAGATATGATTGAAAGTAATAATATGACAGAAAAATGTGCAGGAAATATTATTGGCTATATCTGCCAATCGTTTGCATACGCACGTCGGTCTGAATACATTACAAAAGACCCAGCGGAAACATTAGATAAACAATTACTTTATTCACTTTGTGTTTATACACCACCTAAAGCAGATTCGGAGCGTGTCTTAACAGTAAGAGAAACTGTAGAATTGCGAAAAGCCGTATTAGCACAGGAACAAAGACATCCTTACTATATGCCAAATTACGCAATTGAACTTGCAACACTTACTGGAATGCGTGTAGGTGAACTTGCGGCTTTACGATGGAGCGACATCGACGATTATTTTATTCATATTGATTATTCGGAGCATCGTTACGATTATTCGGATAAACCTTGTGAACTTGTCATTGCCGAACCCAAAAACGGAAAGCACCGCTTATTGCCATTAACCGATGACATCCGTACTCTCTTAGATAAAATAAAGGCACTTAGTTTAAAGAGCGAAGAAGATTTCTTATTTGTCCGTAAAGATGGAACTCGATATACTGCACACGATATTAGCTGTGCAATTGACAGACGAGCAGATGAAGCAGGCTTAAAAGCATCCGTACATAAAGTACGTCGAACACTATCTTCGGAACTGAATACCATTCTTCCACAAAAAGTTGTAGCTGATATGCTTGGTCATTCAGAACGTGTCAACGAGCGACACTATAACTATTCCACTGCCGAAACCAATGAAAAAGCAGATGCACTTAAAGCAGTGTCATCAAAAGTCATCAACTTTAAGTTATTACCAACAAACAAAAAAATAGCGGAAGCCTTGTAAAACCAAGGTTTCCGCATCTTTTAAACAAGTAGCGAGAGGGGGATTCGAACCCTCGACACCACGGGTATGAACCGTGTGCTC
>CAZQBM010000031.1:0-27083 GCA_964591945.1 uncultured Lachnospiraceae bacterium
CTCTTACGGTATCACCAACGTTGAATGCAGGAACTTCAGCCTTTAACTGTGCCTGCTCGATCTCTTTAATAATTTCGCTCATTTTATAAGCCTCCTTCTTTTCATCGGACGTTCTTGATACCGAAATTGGTAGCAGCGGACCATCTCTTTACTTCGCAACAGATTTAATCTACCATAAAATTATGTTAATTGCAAGCTTTTTTTCTATGAATTATTTTACTTGTTAAGATTATTCTAAAAAATTTGCTTATGCATCAATATTTTTATCTTTTATATTCTTATTTCTCATCAACAACACGCCCAGAACCGTACAAACTGCTCCAACCGTAAGCAATATTGCATAATCTACTGCCCCATAAACTTCCTTACCAAGCACGGGAATCTTCGTAACCCACTCCGGATTATATTGCAGTATCACCGACAAACCATTATTGATAAAATGCATAATCGCACCAACCCAGATACTTCCGGAACCATATGCTACATAAGCAATGGCAATCCCCATCATAGTTCCGCCGACAAACTGTAAAAGATTCATATGATATGCACCAAAAAGCATGGCTGAAACCACAATTGCAAGCCATGGTTTCCACTTATCTTTTAAGGTTCCGAACAAAAAGCCTCGGAACGCAAATTCTTCTGCAATGGCAGGACAAATTCCAACCACAATAAATGCCGATATAAAGCCGGCATCCGTAATAACGGAATTTAACGCATCTGAAGTCTCTACAAGGCTTGGAAACCACTGCGCAAGACTTACAATTACCACCTGTTCCAACAGCCAAACGCCAAGCCACATGCAAATTCCGCCCAAAATATGTTTTAACGTAGGGACTTTTAACGAAAACAATTTCTTAAAGTCCGCTTTCATATACCAGGCATAGAATACAGGAACCGCAAGAATAATGAACTGTACAAGCCCCGTTCCCCAAATTCCGAGACGGAATACCAAGGAAGAACTCAAGTAAATCATCAATAACAAAAGCAACCCAAACATCAGAATGGTATCACCTATTCCGGGCATCTGTCCTGCCTTCATATTGGAGCGTTTCTCCAGGAACTTAACCCCGCGGAAACCTTCTCCAAACAATACATCTTCACTGGAAAACAGCTTTGACATCAACATCACTGCTGCAATACTGTATACAATATTTGAAAGCAACACCAGAATAATATTTGTCCAATCAAACTGCAATTCAAATACAGCCTTAATAAACAAAGCAACGTTTACAATGGGAATTAATGCCGTCTTGGTTGTCAATGTAATATTCGGAAGCATTCCTGCCATAGATGCAAACATAAACACTAACAGCACCGGAGTACTGTAATTATTTGCCTCTTTAAAACTCTTAGCAAAAATACATACGCTCAAACACACTGCCGATGCAAACATGGCAAAAATCGGCATACATACCAAAAGACCTATCACTGACGGCGTAAACTGCCAAAGATTCATATCCCCAAAGGCCGTATCGACAAGTTGCATGGAATCGTACATATAAAGACCTACCAAAAACATGGATAAAAGGTTCAAGAGTGCCGACATCACCGCCACAGTAGATACCGCCATAAACTTACTGAACATCATTTCGCTGTTTTTCACAGGAAGCGTCATCATCGTTTCCAAGGTTCCGCGCTCACGCTCTCCTGCAGTCACATCAATTGCAGGATAAATGGCCCCCATCAGTATACTTGTAATCAACATAAAAGGAATAATGTAGCCAAATATAGAACCGGTAGATTCTTCAATGGTGGCCACATTTCGATTACCGATTACCACAGGATTCAACACCTGCTCATAATCCTCAAAACGTTCTGCAATCAATTCGTTACGCAATTCATCTTTATATGCACGCAGAATCTCTTCCGCATAATTACTTGCTGAAATCGAATCAGGCACAGACGAGAAATATCCCACTTCATAAGAAACGCGCCCGTCCTCTGCCATAGTAATATCAATAAAAGCATCAATTCCCTGCGCATTCAAAGCCGTTTCACAAGCATTGGCGCTCTCATAAACCTTCGTCTCAAAGAAGTATGCAAACTCATCTTCTTCATCCAGCAAAAGTTCCTCTACTAATGCAGTTTCCTCACACTGTACAATACCGATCTGATATGTCTTTTCCAAACTTTCCTTGGAAATATTACTCATAATCAGCATCATTCCAAGCATCATACAGGGATACAGGAACAAGGGCACCAAAACCATAATGATCATAGTCTTTTTATCCCTGAAAATATCCAACATTTCTTTTTTATAAAGAGAAAAAACCGTCTTCTTATTCATCATCCGCTTCCTCCTCTTTGATTAAACTGCGAAATGTATCGCGCAGATTATCCGTTCCCGTCTGCTCCATCAATGCTTTCGGCGTTCCGGACGCAATCACTTTACCTTTGTACATCATTACAATTCTGTCACAAAGATACTGCGCCTCTTCCATATAGTGGGTAGAGTACAGCACGGTTTTACCCTTTTCTTTCTCTTTCTTCATAAAAGAGACAATGGCTTCACTGCTGATAATATCCAAGCCTAGGGTAGGCTCGTCAAAAATATAAACTTCAGGATTATGAATCAAGCATCTTGCAATATTAGCACGCTGAGTCTGTCCGGTAGAAAGCTTCTCAATGCGGTTATCTCCGAAACTTTCCATATCCAAAACCTTGAAAATATCATTGATACGTTCTTCGCAAAGCGCTTTGTCCAATCCATAAATATCCCCAAACACACGTAACATTTCACGCGTGCTTAATCGCTGATATAACTTGGTGTTCCCGGACAAATAACCAATCTTCTGCTTTTTCTCAATTACTGAAGTAATTTCCCTGTCATCTGTATCTGACAGAAACACTTCACCCTCCGTAGGTGTCATCAGATTTCCAAGCATACGAAGAACAGTGGTCTTCCCCGCACCATTCGGTCCTAAAAGACCAAGAATTTCGCCGGGTTTCGCATCAAAACTCACATGGTCCACCGCATAAAATTCTTCCTTGGTGGCACTGTTTTTCATCATTCCCTTTTTCTTTGCAATATTTCTCACAAAGACCTTACACAAATCTTTTGCAGCAATCATTTTCTACTCCGTTACAGCAACATCTGTTTTCTTCTTTCTTCGTTTCTTTTTAGGCGGGTGCTCACGAAGGTACGCTTCGAGTTCCTCCCTGTATTTCTCATACATATCGGGCCTTTTAACCCTTGTCCGCTCTACTGCCTGCTCATGACGCCATTTTGCAATGTTGGCGTGATGTCCGCTCATCAGTACATCCGGCACCGACTTATCATGCCACACTTCCGGCCTTGTATACTGAGGATACTCCAGAAGATTTCCCGCAAAAGACTCATCATTCGCAGACTCTTCATTGTTTAAAACCCCGGGAATCAATCTTGCTACAGTATCAATTACAACCATTGCCGGCAATTCACCACCGGTTAATACGTAGTCACCAATTGACAATTCATCCGTAACGATCTCTTCTAAAACACGTTCATCAATGCCCTCATAATGACCACAAAGAAAAATCAGTTCTTCCTCTTTGGCAAGTTCCTGGGCAATTTCCTGCTTAAACGTCCTGCCCTGCGGTGTCATAAAAATAACTCTCGGCGTAGGACGTCCGCTCTCCTCATGTTCTTTTACCAAAGCCTTATAAGCATCGTAAACAGGTTGTGCCTGCATCAACATCCCGGCTCCGCCGCCATAAGGATAATCATCTACTTTATTATGTTTATCCAACGTATAATCACGAATATTCACGGCATTTATGGACAAATGCCCTGCTTCTGCCGCCCTTTTAATAATACTGTTGTTTAGCCCCTGCTCAATCATTTCAGGAAACAGGGTCAGTATATGAAATTTCATAACTTTTTCCTCAAATTACGTTTTTATGTTCTTTAGCGAAAGAACACAAATTATTCATCACAAATCTACAATGCTTTAATCAAGAAGGCCCGGCATAATATGCACAAGCACTTCTCCCGCTTCCACATCTACATTAAGAACACATTCCTTAATCGCCGGTAAAAGCACTTCCTTGCCGTCCTCTGTCTCCACAATATAAACGTCATTGGCACCGGTCTGCAAAACATCTTTTAAAATGCCAAGCTGTTGTTCCTCATCCGTCACAACTTTTAACCCGATTAAATCGGCAATAAAATACTCATCTTTGCGAAGTTTCACGGCATTCACACGGTCCACCAGGAGACTTTTGTTACGATACTGCTCAATTTCGTTGATATTGTTAAATTCCTTAAATTTTAAAATTACAAATTGCTTAAAAAACTTCACTGACTCCGGATGTAAGGTCAATCTTTCTTTTCCGGTGTCCAAATATACTTCTTTTAACTTCTTAAAACGATTCACATCGTCTGTAGTAGGGAATACCTTTACCTCTCCCTTAATTCCATGTGTGGATGAAATCACACCAATCTGTAAAAAATCTTCCATTCAATAACCCTTTCTTTCTAGAAAATCAATCCAAACAACAAAGCAAATACTACCGTAATAACAGAGAATACCGCTGTTGTCCAATATAAAATTTTAGCTTTCTTGGAAACATTCTCCGTACGTCCGCTCTTCCAGAAGAACACCATATAAATCAATGACATCACGCTGCCAAGCCAATACATGATTCCGGTTGACTTCACAGACGCCATCGGCGCCGAAGACATCAACATCAACGCCATAAATGCAAAAACCAAACTGAATAAAGTAACATTTAAGCACTGAATATAGTGATACTTGCGGAACTTACTCTCTTCTAACTTGCTCTTGTTGATTTTGCGCATAATAAAACCAAATACCGCAACAAGAACAACCAACGATGAATAAAAATATCCAATCAGCATTGCAATCAAAGCAATTACCTGCATCCAATAGGTGAACGCCGAATAGGATACATAATCCATTGTAGGCATCATAATCACCGTAGTTCCGTCATTATATGCATACATATGCCCAAGACTTCCTTTTGTCAGCATAATATTGCTTTCATCCAGAATATCAAACATCGGCAATTTACCAAGCATAGGCATTATAAGCTGATTCTGATCATTCAAGGTTAAAAATAATGCAGACATAAAACCACTGAATGTCGCCTTCCCATCAATCACGGAATTACCCGCAACATAGACACCTTCATACACACGCAAGCCGCTAAGTTCCGGTGTTTTCGTAACTTCCGGTGCCCCAAAAACCGCTTCGGCAATCTTTGTTCCCAATTTGGTTTCATTATACTCGTTTGTCATATACGTAAGGCATGTCTTGCTTTCAGGCTCCATATATACATAAGCCGTCTGCGTCATCGACACACCACTGATGCCATAAACAGGCACACCCATACGATATACAAACATACCGTGGGCAATTCTTGCTTCTTCCAAACCTGTATAAGTTAATGTAGTATCAAACAACGCCTCTGCCGTTTCTGCCTTATCAAAAAGCTTAGAATTTCCGTCCTGCACTAATAACTCAGATGCAAACTTATGAAAATCATCCGCCGTACCGGTCACCATTCCCGCCGGATACAAAGGAACGTGATAAAAATTATTTGCAAGTGCAATATTTATCGAATAAGACTTTACCTCTTTACGGGCATTCATTACGGTTTCGTTATCGGATAAATCCGGTAAAAGTGCCGTCTTCTCCATACCAAGCGGTGTGAAAATATTCTCTTTTACATAGTCGGCATAGCTTACTCCCGATACATATTCCACAATATAAGCCGCAAGTGCTGCAGACCAGTCCGAAAGTGCAACCACATTGCCGGCAGCATAAGTCTGCTTTGGCATATTATTGATTAATGTCTCTTCAAGGCTTGCATAAGCACTTCCCTGCGGAACGATTTTCTCAGAGAAACTGTCGGGATATCCGGATGAATAATTCATAAGATGCATTAAGGTAACACTTTTATCACTGAATTCTTCCTTCAAATCACCTTCCGGAAGATAATTAGTAATATCTGCATCTAAATCAAGCATTCCGTCTTCCGTTAATTGTAAAACACTTACCCAAATAAGCAAGTGAGATGCTGTACCCCATTCAAATACTGTATTTTCATCTACTTTAATGCTATTCTCTACATCAGCATGTCCGTAATTGCCGGAATAAAACATTTCACCGCCAACAGACAATCGTACGGTACCGCCCGTAACCGTTACGGTATATTCATGCATTTCGCTGTCAATAATATCTTCCAACACAGTTTGTGCTTCTGTAGCAGTCAAGCCGGACGGAAGAACTGCATTATTCTGTGCATTTGCCATAACAGGGTTACACAATACAAGTACGGATAATGCCACACCAAACACAGCCTTACATATATTTTTAATCTTTGCAAAGTTCATAATAATCCTCTTTTCTAAGCGTTCCATTTCGAAGAGTCAACACAAATATCATTTTTATATCCGGAATAAAGGCTATTTGCTTTCGTTTAGAAACAAATAACCATATTAAAACGACTCAACATATTGTATTCTATCATAAACTCAAGTTGTGGTAAATATATGAAAGTACCAAACAAAATAGCGGTACCCTTTACGGATACCGCCCATTGATTAAAGAATATCTACATCAACTCTCAAATCATCCTTGGTAGATGCAGCTTTCACCACACAACGGATTGCTTTTGCAATACGTCCCTGCTTACCGATTACCTTACCCATATCTGAGGGTGCAACATGAAGTTCAAGTTTAACGTTCTTGCCTTCGATTTTTTCCTCTACGGTTACTTCATCGGGATTATCAACGAGAGCTTTTGCAATTACCTCTACTAATTCTTTCATAATCCACCTCCAAAAGTGTTATGAGAAGTCTTATTTCTCAATACCAGCAAGTTTGAAAATCTTAGCAACAACTTCTGTAGGCTGAGCACCGTTTGCAAGCCACTTCTTTGCAAGTTCTTCGTTTACCTTGAATTCACTGGGATCAGTGTTAGGGTTGTATGTTCCGATTTCTTCGATGCACTTACCATCTCTGGGTGATCTTGAATCTGCTACAACGATTCTGTAAATAGGGTTTCTCTTGTATCCCATTCTTCTTAATCTGATTTTTACTGCCATTTTTCTTTACCTCCAAATGTATAACTATAATATTATTTGTTTATTGAGTTCTGTGAACTCTTTAAATGCATATGTGCCATAAACACAGTTTGCAATTTATGTTAAAAAGGAAAACGCATTCTTCCTCTTTTACCACGTCCGCCCATCATACCGGGAAGCTGTTTCATCATCTTCTGTGACTGTTCAAACTGCTTGATAAAACGATTTACCACCGCAATATCAACGCCTGCACCCTTTGCGATACGATGTTTTCTCTTGGGATTTAAAATCTTCGGATTTGCACGTTCCTGCGGTGTCATTGATAAAACAATGGCTTCCATTCTGGCCATCTGCTTTTCATCAATCTGACCTTCCAAATCCGCTGCAGATACTCCCATGCCGGGCATCATTCCTAAAATCGCGGAAAGACCACCCATTTTCTTCATCTGTTTCATAGACTCAAGATAATCGTTAAAATCAAATTTGCCCTTTTTCATACGGGACATCATTTCTTTTTCTTTATCTTCATCAATGTCAATGTTTTCCTGCGCCTTTTCAATAAGAGTCAGCACATCACCCATACCCAGAATTCGATTAGCCATTCTGTCCGGATGGAACTGTTCCAAATCGGAAAGCTTCTCACCCATACCGACATAAAGAATCGGTTTTCCGGTGACAGCTCTTACCGAAAGCGCCGCACCACCTCTGGCATCACCGTCCATCTTAGAAAGGATAACACCATCCACGCCAATCTGATCATTAAACTCGCTTGCCACGTTTACGGCATCCTGACCAGTCATTGCATCTACAACCAAAAGGGTCTGATGCACATCCACATTAGCCTTGATTGCCTTTAACTCTTCCATCATATCGCTGTCTACATGCAAACGACCTGCAGTATCCAGGATTACTATGTTGTGACCATTTTTATTCGCGTGTTCAATCGCCGCTTTTGCTATATTCACAGGACTGTGACCATCTCCCATAGAGAAAAAGTCAACTCCCTGATTCTGGGCATTTAATTCCAACTGCTTAATAGCTGCAGGACGATATACGTCACAGGCTACCAACAATGATTTCTTGCCTTTCAACTTAAGCTTTCCTGCAATCTTTGCAGTAGTGGTTGTTTTACCTGCACCCTGAAGACCGCACATCATAATGACGGTAATCGCTTTACCGGGTTGTAAGGCAATTTCAGTAGTTTCACTTCCCATTAAGGCAATCATTTCTTCGTTTACGATTTTGATTACCATCTGACCGGGATTCAAACCGTTCAAAACCTCTTCACCGACTGCACGCTCTTCCACAGATTTCATAAATTGTTTTACTACGCGGAAAGAAACGTCAGCTTCCAAAAGGGCCATCTTTACTTCTTTTAAGGCTTTCTTTACATCCTCTTCAGTAAGGCGACCTTTTTTACGTAAGCCTTTGAATACATTTTGAAGTTTATCGGTTAAGCTTTCAAAAGCCATTTTATAACTCCTCTAAAATTTCATTGGAACGAATACGGATTTCACCGCATTTTTCTTTTATCTGCCTTGCATCCTCCAAGGCATCCATTTCATCCAGCACCCTATGAATCTCTCCGGCACTCTGCTTTATCTTCATAAACTTCTCAACCAAATGAAGCTTATTCTCATAATCATTTAAAATTTTATCGCATCTTTTCAGTAAATCATGCACGCCCTGTCGACTTATTTCATACTGCTCTGCAATTTCGCTTAGGGACATATCATTAAAAACCGCTTCTTCATAAATAGCTTTCTGGTGCTCTGTCAAAAGTTCACCATAAAAGTCGTATAACATACCTCTTTCCACGATTTTTTCCATGATAATTCTCCTTGTTGTGGTTGATATATGCCTAAATACAATTAAAGAAACTCAAAAGTATTGATTTTCAAGACTATATGGACATAATTATCCCACAACCTTGCTTATCATACAACAAAAGAAACGTACTGTCAAGTAATTTTTCTTGACAGTACATGAATATTTTATAGGACGCAAGAGGGGATGGAATTTCTATGTTCTCTGAAACGGTCATCGAGCAAAAGAATCTTC
Source organism: uncultured Lachnospiraceae bacterium (assembly GCA_964591945.1). GTDB lineage: Bacteria > Bacillota > Clostridia > Lachnospirales > Lachnospiraceae > UBA3766. The sequence goes on from CAZQBM010000031.1 coordinate 9,092, forward strand.
ACCTATTTTTTATTACAGCCGTCCTCCCAACAAAAAAGGGACGAATTACATTCGTCCCGCTAAAATTTCCGCTATTGTATCCCAATCCGCCGTTCTTGGAATCTCATGCACGCCGGTTTGAAGGATTTTATCGTATCCGTTAGCACATAAGAAATCATCATACATCTGTGCATCTTCAACCATGCCCAAAGCTTCTAATTTACGACTGACTGTATCAGAACCATCACCGGCTCCCACTTCTACAATCACATATTCATCAATCACTTCACTGGTCTGTGTTTCGGAATTCGCCTCTGAAGTCACCTCCGATGCACTTTCGGAAGCATTTTCCTCAGAGTTACTTTCTTCATACGTTTCCGCACCCGAAGTTCCTTGCGCAGTTTCAGAACTGTTTACTTCTGACACTTCTTCATTCTCCGAAGTTACCAAAGATGCATCTTCGCCTTCTGAAGTTACATTTTCAGAAACTTCTTCCGAACTCATTGCCGATATATCCTCCGATACTTCTTCACTTGTTTTATCCTCAGCAAGCTGTGATAATGTCACGCTTTCCACCATGCCAAGTTCTTTGGCTCTTGCAATAATCTCTTCATCCGTAAGACTTTCCTTTCCGCCACCAGCAAGCGCAAGCACTAATGCCGTAACCGCAATACCGATCCCAAGCCCTCTCAGATAGTATTTTAATTTCATACGAAATAACTCCTCGTTTGCTTTTAACTCTGCTGATATAAGTCGATAACCAGCTTGACTTCACCTACACCGAGTCCTAATTCTTTTGCAATTGCAACGTTTGACTTTCCTTCATTGTGTAAGGAAAGAATCTTTTCATTGTGATTGCCTTGACCTGCACCGCCTGCAAATGTCGGCATTGATGCAATGTCTTTCTTCGTCGCCGTTTTGGTTGTCGACTTCTTTTTGGCAGTAGCCTTTTTGTCTTTACTTACGTTGTCATCTTTAGAAGCTTCGGCAATATCTTTGTTGGCAATTTCTGCAATAATTTCGCCTTCGCTTTTTCCTTTTTTCTTCGGAAAAAGTTCGGCATAAATCTCATCCACGCTGGTTTCTTTCCCATCTAAAATAACTGTACCATCTTCTGTCATTTCATAAACAGGTTCTTGCGTTGCCAAAATACCTTCCGCCTCGGCACGTTCTACCACTTCTTTGACGCTCATCACAGCCTCTTTCGCCTGATTCACTTCGTGCACAGCTTTTCTTGCTTCCTTGGTACTCTGATCAACCGTAGCAACAGTACTCTTAATATTATCATGCTTATCATTTAACATAGAATATAAAAATACTGCTTCTTCATGATTTTTATTAATATCCTGAAGCACTGTATCCGAATATTCATTCACAGCCATAATCTTTTCATTCGATACACGTTCAAGATTCCGTTCTGCCTTTTCTACCGCATCTTTAACGATTTCGTCAACACTGTCGGATAATTTCTCCTTGGCATCTTTTAGCTGCTCATCTACCATTTTTTGAATCTGTTCACGTTGTTTTTTTTCATCGAATGCATCACTCCTCTTCTCCGGAAGAATAAAGCTCACAATAAAAACAATAATTCCGCCCAACAGACAAACTATCTGCAACCAGTTCATTTGTTAAAACTCCTTAAATTCTCATATCAAAACCGCCGGTTTTCTTTTCTGTTACAATACCGTCCGTTTTCTTTTTATCTTTTTTATTTTTATTTCGATTATCCTGATAAGAACCGTTTCCTTTTTCTTTGGCATCATATCGATATTCGTGATATTCCGCATTATCCGCTTGATTTACCTGTTGATTCTGTTCCTGTACTTTCTTCTGCACATTATTCAAAATATTACTTTGGTCAATCATCGGCTTATTGTCTTCGTTCTGTTTAAAAAGAGAAATATCTTGGGAACGGGTAACCATACCGGTCATCTCTATAGGTCCGATTGCCATAATTTTCTCCTTTCTTCATTACAAAGCCATCATCCTTACATCGCCACCGGACTTCATAAATTTACAGTATTTATAATCCTGTTTTAATGTCATCGACACATCATTAAAAGCTATCTTGGTTCCGGCATAAGCAACATCTCTTACCTCAACCTTTGCTGCAGTTTCATGACATAACAAATCATCAATCTCTTCGTATTCCTTCATATCACTATCAATCTTTTGTTGTAACTGTTTAAAGGCGATAGCCATTTCCTGAATATATTTCAACTGATCTTTGCTCATCTTTACGCCGGCTGCAAGCTTCTGATTAGACGCCAGTAACACAGGCTGCAACTGCTTCATGCTCTTCTGATTGTTGGCAATTTGTTCCTGAAGTTCCTGATAACGAACTTTTACTGCGGGATTTACACCAAGTTCAAGCACTGTATCCGCCCCCATCTGGGAACCTAGCGTTTTAGCCGTAATCAAATTGGTTGCACACACAGTTGCACCTGAAATCAAACCTTTTTTACCACCGACATTTACTTCCGTTCCGGCCATAACCGTTGCATGAAGAATTACCTCTGTCTCAACAAAACCTTTCGCCGTCACATCGGCATTCTCGATATATTTGGAAATAATATTTCCGCCTGCTTTTAATACAGCTTTACCTTTACCGTTTACGCCTCTGGCTATGGTAATATCGCCTCCGGCCTCCAAAACAGCGCCTTCCACGACACCCATAATTTCAATATTTCCTTTGGCTCTTACCGTAAAATTAGAGCACACATTGCCGGAAATCTTCACAGTACCCTCATAATTAATATCACCGGTAGAATTATCAACATTCTCCGCTGTATAAACATCCGACACAAAAATTTTATCATCTACAAGGGTAACGTGTCCGTTAACTTCACAATAAGCTTCCGTATGATCTTCATTCACGTAAATATTGCGTCCATAACGTAATTTTAAACGCTTAACATCTCTGGGTTTTACCGGTTCACCACATACATTAACACCATATTCCCCGGGGTCTTCTCTTGTAAGTCTTGCCAACAAATCATCTTTTTTGACATGATTCATTGTATTTAAATTAAAAAAGTCAACACTACCATCTTCATTCAAAGTAGGTCTGGCTCTTAAATCCGTTTTAAAAAAATATTCAATGAACGCATCGGTACCATGACGCACCGGCTTGCCCATTGCAATAACAATATTGGTACAATATTCTCTTTTTTGAAGGAATGAATCAATTACGGAATCATCCACGCCAAATTGAACTCCCGCAGCACGCAAATCTGAATAAATGTCATCTTTCTCCAGTTTAAATCCCTGAACGGAGGGCGGATAAAAACGCACTGTCGCTTCCATCTTATTAGGTGCAATGGTTGTTATCATCATTTCACGTTCCTGATAACGTTTCACTGCATCAAGTTGAAACACACCTTTGTCCGTAATCGACTGTACCTTACGGTTAAGGTCTGTAAGCTCATACCCTATTCCTTTTTTTTGCAAATATTCCGCCAATTCATTAATATTAACGGGTTCTCCACCATCTGTGGCTGCATAAATCCGAAGAAAAGTCCCCTCCGGACGCAAGTCCAACTGAAAAAATCCGTTCATTCAAATTCCTCCGTTAGAATCCCTCTAAAACACCAACATACTTACCCATTTTGGTCTTCATTTTTTGAAGTGCCTTGGTATGTAATTGCGAAATTCGCGATTCCGAAACCTCTAATACGTTACTGATTTCTTTCAAAGTTAAATCTTCATAATAGTATAAAAGAATTACTTTTCTTTCTTTTTCAGTCAAAAGTTCCAGTGCATCCATCAACATTTCTTTCAGTTCAGCCTGTTCCATAACCTTCTCAGGTGCATCAAAATGTCTGGAAACATTTGCTTTCTCATTGGAAATATCAGTCCCCATCTCCAAATATTCATTCAATGAAACAACACTTGTTACCTTCATCTGAGACTGCCATTCACAATATTCATCATCACTGATGCCTAGTGCAGTAGCAATTTCACTATCCGTTGCCGGTCTTCCCATTTGGCTTTCAATCTCTTTCATCGCCGCATCAATCTGTCTTTGACGCTGACGAACGGTTCTTGGAATCCAATCCATTTTACGGATTTGATCCAAAATTGACCCACGAATTCGTAGACTTGCATAGGTCTCAAATTTAACTTCTTTTCTGGAATCAAACTTATCAATAGCATCAATCAAACCGAAAATACCATAACTGACCAAATCCTCATATTCCACATTATAACCTAAATACATACTCAATCGACCGGCTACAACTTTAACAAGAGGCGCATATTCCAATATGATTTTTTCTCTGACTTCGGATGATTTGGTTCTTTGATAATCATCCCATAGTCTTTTTCTGCCTAATTCATCCATATAACGTCCTCCGGCAATACACTTGCCATCTTTTCCCCATTTTTACTATTTCTGCTCAGTCTTTTTCGTCTCAACATTTTGAGCAGAATCTTCTTCATCCGAAGTATCTTCATCTTCTACAGCTTCTTCTGTCTCTTTGGGCGGACAATCCATAATTATTTTCATTGCAACAACGCCAAGAACATAAAACACCGCTAAAACTGCAAGAAGAATCAGTAACATAATGTGTGCCTCAACATTCAGCACAAATAATGTTATGCTGGTAATTGCACCTGCCAGAAGTGTTACAAACGCCGGCAATAATCTGATTTTTTTCATAAAAAGTCTTACCTTTCGTTAAATAACTACCTCTTCCTTACCAACAGAACGAATCACAAGGTTACCGGTTTCCGGGTCAAAAATAACGGTACGTCCGTAATTTTTACCAGTATCTTCAGCAAGCAAAGGTATATTTAATTCTTTTAACTTTGCTTTACTTGCTTCTACGTTCTGCTCACCCACTCTCACCATATCAGACTTGTTCTGAAATGCGAACATCTGGGCACCACCGGCAATCTTAGCAACCATACGGCTACGGGATGCCCCCTGCATCACCATAAGGCGTACCAATTCCTCAATTCCGGTATCGGCAAATTTATAAATATTACTATTATTTTTAATTGTTTTACTATTTGGAAGCATGACATGGGCTAATCCGCCAACTTTTGTAATCGGATCCCGAATCGCAACCCCCACACAGGAACCGAGTCCCAAGGTTGTGATTTTATCAGGGCTCTTAACTACATTCAAGTCTGCCATGCCTACTTTTATTGTCTCACTCATAAACAACCTTTCAGCAAAGCTTACATGCCAAGCGCAGATAAAATTTTATCATAAGAATCCAAATCAGGCACCAGGATAAAATATCCATCCAAGCCCTCAAAGAACTGTGTCTGAATTAATAGAAGTTTATCGCCCATTGTACCGAACTCAATTGCCGGAACACTTAAAATTGCTCCTGCCATGTCAATGCTTAATGCAGGTACAGAAGGATAAATTACTAACTGTGTCAACATGGACAAAGAATTCAAATATGACGCAGTAATAATATTACCAATTTCTTTTAACGCCGACTGCTCCATTTCGCTGGGTTCATCTCCTGTCGATTCCATGCCCATCAATTTGGAAACCAGTTTTCTTGCAGATTCTTTATTTAACAAAAACAGAATGCTACCGGTAATATCACCTTCCACCATCAAATAGATACCTGCCATAATCTGTTCTTCACCGCCCATAATGGTCCCGACCTCTGAAAACTCAAGAAGTCTTACCTGAGGAACAGCCATATCAACTTTACAGCCAAGCATCTGCGCCAGAGCCGTTGTGGCATTTCCGGCGCCGATATTGCCTATTTCTCTTAATACATCATAAAATTCCTGGTTTAAATTATCCAAATCAATTCTGGACATAGCGTTACGCCTCCATTAATTTCTTTCAGCAACTACTTCATTCAAATCCAAAAGCGAAATTAGGTTATCTCCGTCTTTACCAATTCCCTGAAGGAAATTCTGTGTCGGATCAGAAGGATCACGATACACCTTCTCAGTCAAATCATTCTGAAGCGTAATTACTTCTCTTACTTCATCTACAATAAGACCCACATAGCTTCCGTCTAACTTAATAATGATAATACGGAACTTCTTAGTTTCTTCCACTTCTTCCATACCCATTTTAAGACGCAAACTAAATACCGGAATTACTTCACCTCGAAGGTTGATTACGCCTTTAATGTAGGCCGGAACCTTCGGAACACGGGTAATATGCTGCATTCTTACGATATTATCAATATATTTGATATCAATACCGTACATTTCCTCACCCATTTTGATTTTAATATATTGAGTTGTCTCTTTTACCAAAGCGATTTCGTCCATATTTTACCTCTTTCTGCTGAATTCTTTCAGTCTCAAATACTTTTACAAAGACAAATTAAATCAATGCGTTAGCATCAAGAATCAATGCAACTTCACCATCACCTAAAATGGTTGCACCGCTGATTAATTTGCACTTGCCGATATATTTACCCATAGACTTAATAACGATCTCCATCTGTCCAAGCAAATCATCTACTACGAGACCTGCAAGACGATCACCCTTCTTGGCAATCAATACAGTCATTTCATCTTCCGGATTACGTGTACTTTCAACATCAAGAACCTGATTCAATCTAACAAGAGGAATCACTTTGCCTCTCAAATGAATTACTTCTTTACCCTGCACGGTCTTAACTTCCGAAGGCGAAATACCTTCAATAGTCTGTACAGAACCAAGAGAAACTGCATACTTCTCGCCACCTACAACAACCATAAGTGCCTGAATAATCGCAAGTGTCAAAGGAAGACGAACAATGAAGGTACTTCCTTCACCAAGCTTCGTTCTGGTTTCAATTTCACCGCTCAATGCTTCAATTTTACTCTTAACAACGTCAAGACCTACACCACGGCCCGAAACGTCGGATACCTGTTTTGCAGTAGAGAAACTGGGAAGGAACAGTAAGTCAATAATATCCTTATCCGCCATTGTTTCCGCCTGCTCGGGTGTAATTGTACCACGTTCAATCGCCTTATTCTTAACAGCTTCTACATCAATACCGTTACCGTCATCACCTACTTCGATTACTACATTATTACCATCCTGATAAGCATTCAGGAAAATAGAACCAACTTCCGATTTACCGCGGGCCTTACGTACTTCTGCACTTTCCAAACCATGGTCAGCAGAGTTACGAAGCAAATGCATCAAAGGATCACCGATTTCATCTACTACAGTACGGTCCAATTCTGTTTCTTCACCGGTCATGTACAATTCCATCTTTTTGTCCAACTTCTTGGAAAGATCTCGAATCATACGAGGGAATTTACTAACAACGCTTTCAATGGGAACCATTCGAACCTTCATAACAGACTCATGAAGATTTGTGGTAACGCTCTCTAAATATTCAATCTGCTCGTTAAAAGCAAGATTTGCAGAACCAACTTCGTTTGCAGCAACGCTGACAAGTGAATTCTTAGAAATAATAAGCTCACTTACCAAATTCATTAAGACATCTAATTTCTCGATGTCAACACGAACGGTACGGCTTGCCACTGCCTTGCCGACAGCTTTCTTCTCACCTGTTTTAGCAGGTGCAGAAGTTTTATCCTCTTTGATTGCTACCTTTGTATCTGCTTTCTTCGCAACAGCAGTCGTCTTAGCAGGTGCAGCAGCTTCCAACTTAATTTCTTCACCAATTGCATCCTCAATTTCAGATACATACTTAATCGCACCAATCACCTTGTCTAAAGGATGCTCACTCAAGAAAATAATACTGAAATCATTCTCAAATCTTTCATCTTCGATATCCTGTGCAGAAGGAACAGACACAATTACATCGCCCAATTCTTCCAATGCCTTAAATACGAGGAATGCACGTGCAGCCTTTAAAATACAAGTTTCCTGCACATAAACGCTAATGCCGTAGGCATGGATGTTCTCTTTGGCAGCTTCCTCAATAACATGACGCTCCACATCGCCAATCTTAATATCACGCCATTTTTCCTTTAATCCGCCGGATGCAGCAGCTTTCTCTTCCTTCACTTCAGCTTTCGGTTCTTCTTTCGGCGCAACTGCACCACCTTTTGTTTCAAGAATGACATTAAGAGCCTTAATCAAATGTTCATTGTCATTGGTTCCTTCGTCAGCATTTTCCTGAATTGTTGCAAGATACTCTTCCAATGCGTCCAAACACTGGAATAAAATATCGATCATTTCGGCATTAACCTTAATAGCACCGTTACGCACTTCGGAAAATACATTTTCCATATCATGGGTAAGAGTCTGCATTCTCTTATAACCCATAGTACCTGCCATACCCTTTAACGAGTGTGCAGCGCGGAAAATTTCGTTTACGGTATCCATATTCTCCGCATCCTGTTCCAAGGCCAGAATCTGAGTATTCAAATTCTGAAGGTGTTCACGTGTCTCATCAATAAAAATGTCTAAATACTGGCTTACGTCCATCTCTTATACCCCCACATTTAATGTTATTTCGTTTGCTATGTATTTTAAATCAACTGATTTATGTTTCAATTTATTTTTTACAATACTGCCCGGCATTCCGAACACTATGCAACTATCTTCGTTTTGAATAATGACTTTAGTAGGTTTCTCCGGAATCAGATTCTTAATCCCCTCCGTACCGTCAGCCCCCATTCCGGTCATTACAACACAGATTATTTCATCATATCCACTATTGGCTAAAGACTCGTACATATAATTTGCACACGGCCTGACGCCTTCCCTATATGGTTCATCCTGTAAATGTATTTTATGGTCATTGCCGACCTTCTTTACTTCCAGATGCCATCCTGCTTTAGCAAGATACACATGACCATTTTGTAATATGTCGCCTTCTTCTGCTTCCTTAACCTTAAGTTCGCTTATAGCATCCAAACGTTCCGCCAAAGTCTGGGTAAAACCATCCGGCATATGTTGAACAATCAACACCGGTGCCTTTAAATCCTTCGGCAGTTTCGGAATTACCTCCTGCAAAGCTCTCGGCCCTCCCGTAGAACATGCAATGGCTACAATCTTACCTGTTTTGCCGGCAATTTTATAATTATGTGCTGTGATAGGCCATTCACCTTCTTCTCAAGTTACTAAACAAGCATTTCATATATAAAACAGCTTGTTCTTAATATGAACACAATCCACTCATCATATTTCTTGTACATTATACCACACACTATTCTTCACGTGCGTGCATAGTGACTTTCTATGCTTTATTTTATCACTTTTTTGCATAAAATAAAAGCTTTTCTTGCAAAAGCACACTATAAATTTTATCTGAATATGATAAACAAACGAAAAACTGCCCTTCGGGCGGAAAGGACACTATGTCAAACTTTAATCCTTTCGAAGAAAAACCTATGCCTATAGATAAAACGTTTATGGATTGGCGGATGATGAATCCAAAATCCTATAACAAACAGGAAACAGACCCTTACACCAAAACCCGTATCATTCTTATGAATGGCACGGAATTTGAAGCACAATGGTTCTCAAGAAATTTTTCACGTCACTGTGACAATAATGACTTACGAAGAGAAATAGCTCTCACACGACGTATTGAGCAACAGCAACAGAAAAGAATTTCCTGTCTGCGCCCCAGAAACGAAACTATTCTTGAAACCACTATCGGTTATGAACAATTGGCTGTTGATTTAACTGCCGTCCTAGCCAAAATGGAAGAAAACTGTACCGTCAAAAATGCACTCAACTTTGCACTTTTAGAAGACTTTGATCACCTGTACCGCTACTCTAACCTTTTAGATTACGAATACGGTACTGATCCCAAGAAACTAGTGGGCGGATATACAGAAATCATGCCGGCAAGACCTACTATCGCAGAACATCGTTATCCTTTTGATTCGATTTTTCCTCATGTGAACAGCAAAGAATCATCTTTACAGACTTTGTTAAATATTAATATTATTACAGCAGCCGAGCAGCAAACCATGAACTATTATATGAATGTGGCGCCTCTGTATTGTAATTCCGATTTAGGACGCAGACTTTATCAGGAAATCGGTATGATTGAAGAAGAACATGTTTCACAATACGAAAGCCTAAAAGATACCAACACAACCTGGCTTGAAGACCTGCTTTTACATGAATATACAGAGTGCTATTTATACTACTCCTGCTATGTAACCGAATGCGACCGCTATATCAAGCGCATCTGGGAAGAATGTCTAATTCAGGAAATTGCACATCTTCACAAAGCTAAAGAACTTTTATGGAAATATGAACACAAAGAATGGCAAAAGGTAATTCCTTGCGGAGATTTCCCTTCCATCCTTAAATTAGGTCCTAATATTGATTATGTTCGCAATATTATAGCCACAACCACAGGCAACACACAGTGCCTCGAATGCATTGTTCCTTTAGAAGAATTAAAAGAAAATGCTCCTTTCTTCTTTTATCAGTCTACAGTTAACAATGATGTGCACAATGTAGCAAGTCATGAAATCATAGCAAAATATATCCGTAACAAGGGCTGTGATTACCGATACGAAGTCGCAGAACATCCCATCTGTGTATTGCGCGACAGAACCTGCGACAATACAGGCATCGGACGAATCCCTTCAGAAACTCCGGATTCAACATCTATTTGCGCAACTACCGCTAATGACTGTAATTGTCATACCGAATCTTGTAACAGTAGCATAAGTTGGTAAAATAAGAAATTTAACATTATATGTTTTCTTACTTTCTATCTAATTTATGTTAATTTTAAAAGCCTTAGTAATCTCGAAATTTTTGAATTACTAAGGCTTTTGCTTTTATCATAATCATTTACTTTTAAGTTTTTATGCGTTCTAATATTTTATCATACCTAATATCATTCCTGTATTTACACGTCTTTTTGTCTCTTTTTACGTTCCTCTTCAAAAATATAACGAATAATATCTTCACGCTCTCTCGGAGTAATATATATAAATCTCACACGCTGTTCATACTGACCGGGATTTTTCTCCAAACGTTTACAGCTTAAAAGTTCTCCCGCAATACACATTCTGCGATTACCGTTTTCTCTGCGAAGCGTATAATTACATACTACAATCGACCTCGGTTCAAAAGGTGTTGCAGAAGTAAAACGCAATCCTCCGCCACTCAAATCAAGAATTACAGCTTTATCTCCGGGAAGATCATCTTCGGCATTAAAAACGCTTTCTCTATCAATATCGCGCTTCTCATCAGCCGTTAATTCACGCACTTCCATATCAAGCATACAAGGGAAACGATAAAATTCTCTACGCTGATATTTTTGTAACGACGATGTAATCTTCATTTCCAGCAAATATAAAGAACCGTTTTTATATCGATTGGCTACTTTTGCATCACACTGAAACAAACCTCTTGCTGTAAAAAAGCGAATATTGTATTCACCATTTACAGGCAAAAGCACAAGTTTTGTCTGTTCGATAGGCATAAAAATCTCAAGACGGTCATCTCCGATTACATCAACCACTTTAGATTCATACACCTTTCGTTCCGCTCCGTTATCGTGTATAACTCTTTCAATCGGTACCATCTCTATTCTTGCCCCAGGCGATATGAATTTGGATAACAAAAATTCCTGTTCTATCATGTCGTCTTTTTACCGGCTACGATATGTGAGAAAAATGCAGCCATACCCCTTTTTTGTATTTTTTTATCTACTTCTTTATTCATCAGAATAGAAGCAATATTTTCATATGCAATTGCTGATTTTGCCTTGGGATTTTCTAAAGAAACCGGCATTTGTTGCATCACTGCATTTGAAAGTTCCTGATCCTGCGGAATACTTCCAAGATACTCAAGGCTTAAGCTTAAATATTTAGAAACAACCACATTTAACTTATTAAACAACGTCTTACCTTCCTGTTCGGAAGACACTCTGTTAGAGATTACCTTAATTTGAGAATGCTCATTCGAAAACCTCGGATGTCTGTTCAACGCTTTTAACAATGAGTATGCATCCGTAATGGATGTAGGCTCCGGTGTGGTGACAAGAAGTATTTCACCGCTGGCAACCAAAAACTCAAGTACTGCATCAGATATACCCGCACCGGTATCAATAATAATCACATCCGCCATTGCATCCAACTGTGCAAGATTCTTAATAATATATGTCAAATAATCACGACTCAAATCCGACATGCCGACAATACCGGAGCCACCGCTGATAAAACCAACTTCTCCCGGACCCCAGGTAATAATGTCGCTCATATTCATCCCTTTATAGATTAAGTCATACAAACTATGCTTCGGTACAGCTCCAAACATAATTTCTATATTTGCAAGCCCAAAATCCGCATCCAAAATAATGACTTTCTGTCCCATTTTACGAAACTGAACTGCCAAATTGATTGCTGTATTTGATTTACCCACACCGCCCTTGCCACTGGTTACAGTAATTACTCTTGCCAAAGGCCGTTGCTGATTTGCTTTTATAATATTTCGTAACTGTTGCGCCTGGTCCATTTGTCCCTCTGCTTTCTCTGCTATTTCCCGCCCAATAACTTCTTCACGGTACTCTGTGCATTAAAGGTCTCAATATCTTCCGGTACATTTTGCCCACATGTAATATAGGACATTGATGCTCCCGTATATATTTTCATATTCAGTAAGTTTCCGTATTCTGATGTTTCATCCAGCTTCGTAAAAATCATCTTAAATTCAAACATCTTTTTATATTTATCGGCTATACTCTTTAAATCTTTGTACTTCGTCGTTGCCGATATCACAAGGTAAATTTCCTGTTCTGCTTTACCCTGCGCATACTTTACAAAGTCAGCCATATCATCACGCTGTTTATCGTTATTCTGTGAATGTCCCGCTGTATCAACCAAAATGTAATCATAATTGCTAAAATCTTTAATTGCATCTCCCAGTTCTTCCGGCGTATAAATCACTCGAAACGGCACTTCAAGAATATTCGCATAGGTTCTTAATTGCTCAGAAGCTGCGATACGATAAGTATCCGCAGTTAAAAGCGCAAGCTTTTTCTTCTCTTCCACCACAAACTTTGATGCAATTTTGGCAATTGTAGTTGTTTTACCAACACCGGTAGTTCCGACAAAAAATACTATCTTCGGACCATCCTTTGCCGGTTCTATACACTCCGGTTTACCAAATCGTAGAATCATACGCTGATATACATTGGATAAAATGTGTTCCATCGGCATATTTGCTTTTAAATTCTTCTCTATTTCATCAAGAATAGAATCAGCATATTTCGGATCCACTTCATTTTCTACAATTGTCTCACGAATAAGTGAAAGTACTGCCTTGGTCTTATCGGCCTCCTCTTGCGTAGATTCATTAATACTTTTACTCTCTTTTGTTTCTTTTACATCTTCGCTTTCATCCGAAACTTTGACCTCTTCACGTCTCTGTATCTGCTGTTCCAAAAGCGAATGAAGGCTGTCTAATTTCTCTTCCAGCAAACGTTCCTCAGAGATAATTTGACTATTCTTCTCTTTTTCAGCGTTACCGAAAGTCGTTTGCTTTGTATGCGAAGAAGACAAAGACACTGCAACATTTTCTTTATGTACAGTCAATTCGCGCTCTTCTTCTTTTGCAACGGTTATTTCCACATATGCTTTTTTAATAAGCTTGGAAAGACCTTTGGGTCTTACAGTTTTAACATTCATTAAAACAATTCCGTCACCCAATTCTTTCTTGGCATTTTCCATCGCTTCTGCTTCAGTTTTTCCCTGATATTTCTTAATTATCATGCTACTGTCACCATCCCAACAGATTGTAATTCAACGTCGGATTCAATTTCATTATATGAAATTACAATTAAATCTTTAAAATAGTCTTCGGATAACTTCTTAAAATACATACGTACAATAGGTGAAGTAAGAATAATCGGCATCTTACCCAAACGCTCTAATTTCTCCGTTTCATTCTCCACACTATTCATAATCTTCTTGGTTTTTTCAGGATCCAGAGTCAAATATGCCCCTTGCTCCGTCTGCTTCACGCTGCCCATAATTTCCTGCTCAATTTTCGGATCCAAAGTAACAACACTGGTTGTTTCATTCGCCGGAAAATATTTACCTGAAATTGCACGCTTTAAGCTTTGTCTTGTATATTCCGTTAAAATATCTGTATCTCTTGTTGTCGTTGCATGGTCAGCCAAGGTTTCAAAAATGGTAAGCAAATCTCGAATTGAAATACCTTCCCGCAACAAATTCTGTAAAACCTTCTGCACCTCACCAAGTCCCAAAAGTTTGGGTGTTAATTCATCAATTAATACAGGATTTGTTTCTTTCAAATTGTCAACAAGATGCTGTACATCCTGTCTTGTAAGCAACTCTGCCAAATGATGTCTGATAATTTCAGTCAAATGCGTTGCAATAATCGAAGGCGGATCAACAACCGTATAACCTGCAGCCTCCGCACGTTCTCTCTGTCCCTCCGTAATCCACAGCGCAGGCAAATGGAACGAAGGCTCAAAAGTAGGAATACCTGTAACTTCTTCTGTCACATAGCCCGGATTCATTGCCATATAATGGTCAAAGAGAATTTCACCCTCACTCACCTGAATACCTTTAATTTTAATAATATACTGATTCGGATTTAACTGGATATTATCGCGCAAACGGATAATCGGTACAACCGTACCAAGTTCCAACGCAATCTGACGACGAATCATAACAACTCGATCCAACAAGTCACCGCCCTGATTCACGTCAGCAAGCGGGATAATACCATAACCGAATTCCAGTTCAATAGGATCCACCTGCAAAAGCGAATTGACATTCTCCGGTTTTCGAATCTCAGATGCCGCCACTTCCTCTTGATCCACTTCTCCTTCAATCGCTGCAGTTTCAATTGAATTTGCCATTAAGCGGCCGGTAATAATAAACATTGAACCAAACGCAACGTATAAAAGCAAATTTAAAGGTGTTAAAATACCCAACGCCATAATGGTTGCACCAACCAAATACATAACTTTAGGCACACCAAAAAGCTGTTTGACAAGTACATTACCAAAGTCTGCATCTTTAGAACCTTTGGTTACGAGAATACCGGTTGCCAAGGAAATCATCAACGAAGGAATCTGGCTTACCAGACCGTCGCCAATGGTAAGGATGGTATAATGCTCCATCGCACTCATAATATCCATTCCCTGCATTAGCATACCGGTTAAAATACCACCCACAATGTTAACCGCAGTAATAATCAAACCTGCAGTAGCATCTCCTTTTACGTACTTAACAGCACCATCCATAGAACCAAAAAAGCTGGCTTCTTCCTGAATTTTATCACGTCTTGCTTTGGCTTCTTCATCGGTAATGGCACCGGTATTTAAGTCCGCATCAATTGCCATCTGCTTACCGGGCATAGCGTCCAAGGTAAAACGTGCCGTTACTTCAGCAACACGTTCAGAACCCTTGTTAATAACCATAAACTGAACCAAAATAAGAATAATAAAAATTACTACACCAATAACCAAATTACCCGCACCTACGAATCCACCGAACGTAGATACAACATTTCCGGCATCTCCTGTAGATAAAATCAATCTTGTCGAAGATACATTCAATGCAATTCGAAAAATAGTTGTAAAAAGCAAAATCGTCGGGAAGAAAGACATATCCAATACTTCCTTTGCAAACATACAACCAAACAAAATAATGAAGGAAGTTGAAATATTCAATGTCATTAAAATATCCAACATCCATGCGGGTAACGGTACAATCAACATGACAATTGCTGCCAGCAAATACAACGCCACGCCAATATCTGCTTTTTTCATGTATTGCACCTCCCCTTTCATCAATTTATGTATTTTATATTAACTCTTTAAAAAATGCTTTATAAAAGTACCACAACACAACCTTACATAAAGTTATATCTTTCCCTGCATCTTGTAAACCATGGCAAGAATATCCGCAACCGCACGATACAATTCCGGCGGAATAACAGAACCAAGCTCTACATTATAATAAAGCATACGTGCCAAAGGCTTGTTTTCAACAATTTGAACCTTATTTTCTTTCGCAACCTCTTTGATTTTAGCAGCTAAATGGTCGCTTCCTTTCGCAACCACATATGGTGCATCATACAAATCGGCATCATACTTAATGGCCACAGCAAAATGCGTCGGGTTTGTAATTACAACATCCGCTTTGGGTAAATCCTGCATCATTCTTCGCTGCGAAGCCTGCATCATTCGCTGACGAATTTTCCCCTTAATTTTAGGATCACCTTCCGCCTGCTTATATTCATCTTTCACTTCCTGCTTGGTCATCTTCATATCTTCTTTGAACTTCCACTTTTGATAAAAAAAGTCCGCCGCAGCTATAATCAGATAAACCAAAGAAATTTTTATTCCAAGACCAATTACGATATCCCCCATCAAAGCAATCGCTTGTTCAATAGGCATCTCATATAAAATGAATAAATTATCCCATTCTTTTCTCAATGTAGAGTATGCAACCCAAACAATCAAAACAATCTTTAAAACCGCTTTCAACAATTCAACCAACGCATTCATGGAAAAAAATTTCTTAAACCCGTTAATTGGATTCATCTTGCTTAATTTCGGTTGTAATGGTTTACTGGTAGGTTCCCATTTCACCTGAAAAACCTCAATTATAATACCGACCACTAACGCAACGCCCATAAAAGGTAACATCATTAACAGTACCTGTATCATAATTTCACGGAACAAAATCATATAATCCCAAACAGAAATATTCCCTGCAACCAAACTGGTAAAATCAGGAATTTGATTATATACCAAAGTAAATGAATCCATAAACTGAGTTCCCAGTATTCCCACCATAAACTTCAGCATTAAAAACATCACAAGAAGTCCGATACCAAGCCCTAATTCTTTACTCTTGGCTACCTGACCTTCTTTTCGCGCATCTTGTAATTTTTTAGGTGTGGCATTTTCTGTTTTCTCGCCACCGGGGCCATCTTTCGCAAATAGCTGTAATTCATAGGAAAGCATTACATCATTCCCTCCACAAAGGCCACTACCATTCTCTTCATCTGGGTAAAAATCAAATTCGCCGCATCCGGAAGTAAGGCAACCGTCAGAAACAATACCGACAAGCCGGTAAATACCTTAAGCTGAATACCTACTGCAAACATATTCATCTGCGGCGCAACCTTTGCTAATATGCCCAAAATTGCATTTAACAACATAATCGTACAGAATACCGGAAGACATATTTTCATACCGATAATCATATAATCCCCAAGAAACTGTACAAATGTTGATAACAAATGTTCAAAATTAAACTTTACCTGACCCACAGGAATCAGTATAAATGTCTCGGCCAACGCACTTACAAAATATTGATACATCCCTGTAACAATCATCAGAAGCATTACCATATTCTGATAATATACACCAGTCAACGTTGCACTTTCTCTTGTTGTAGGATCCATCTGGTTTGCCATGGCAAAACCCATTTCCATATCAATTACACGTCCTGCAAACAATACAATACTGGAACATAAATTAGCACCTAATCCAATCAACAAACCGGCCGCAGCTTCTTTTAGGATTACTGTTGCCATATCCAATACCGTATCAAACACAGGATATACATGAGGTTCTGTCATATAATATAACAAAACAGAAATAAAAAAACCCAATCCTATTTTTACTCTATTCGGGGTATTCTGCATCGAAAAAAACGGGGCAATAAAAATAAAACAGGTTACCCTTGTCATAATCAGCAAAAAATATTCCAGTTCTTCTATCGGAAAAGTAAAATCTACCATGGCATTACCTTATATACAAACTGAAATTAGACCAAAGATTTTCCATATATGTAACCATATTCTCAAGCATCCAACCGCCAAGAAGCATCAAACCCAAAAAAATACCGATAATTTTAGGTACAAAAGTCATAGTCTGCTCCTGAATAGAGGTTACAGTTTGAAAAATACTGATTACAAGACCAATAACCAAAGAAATGAGCAAAATAGGCGTTGAAGTGATAATAATCGTATATAAAGCATCTTTCGCAATTGTGATAACTTCTGCAGTTGTCATGCCTATTGCTCCTTTCTATTAGTCGTCTACTTCCTAATAATTTATTAATTTCTCCAATTAAATATATACATATAATC
>CAZQBM010000032.1:0-25904 GCA_964591945.1 uncultured Lachnospiraceae bacterium
GTTTATAATTATAATATAGTAGATAGGGAAAAGCAAGAAAGTGAAAAAATGTTATATTGGTCAAAAATATGGATTAAGTTTAAGAAGCTTCTTAGCTGAATCTTTGCCACTACCTTTGCTAATATATTTTCAGATGAAAAATATATGAAGAGGTATGGTGAGATGATTAATATTTTATATTATTTGATTGTTGCAATTATGTGTATTCTGGGTGTAGGTAGCGTTGTGGCAATTGTTGGCTATATGTTTGTTATCATTATTCAGAAATTTTATCGCAAACTCAGATACGGAACTTCTTTGTTTGATTAGAAAGAGTTGCTATAAAATTAGTGTAATTATGAAATTAAGGAAAACAGAAATCCTTCGGGCCGGTTCTGGCATAAGAACCTGTCCGGAGGATTTTTTTGCGTGAAATAAGAATATTTTGTTATCAAAAGGTAATGTTTTAATTTTACTTGTCGAAATAAATGTGGTACCATTAATATATATGCCCAAAAGAAAGTGGTTGTTATGAATAGTAGAAAAAAATTGATTTGGCAGCTTGGTATCGGATTGATCATCAGCATTGGTATTGCATTATATTTGGGACTTACTTCTTTTGTTCCTACCGGTAATGATATTTTTGGTCATTTATACAAGGCCGAAGTTTTATACGACAATTTAAGACAGGGAAATATATATCCTTTATATACAACGGATTGGTATAACGGAATTCAATTGTTCCGCTACTGGCCTATTTTTACATATTACATTATTGCGTTTATTAATTTTATTACAAGAGATATTTTCACTGCATATTATGTGTATGTTGGCCTTATGTTTTTTGTATCATATATAGGGTTCGTTTTGATTGCCAATAGAGAGAAAAAGGGAATTTTTATTTTGTTGGGAATTGTATATTGGTTTCTTCCGGATTGCTTGCGTGTGCTTTTTGGAGAAGGAAACCTGTCCCGAGTAATGATTTATTCTCTTTTGCCGTTGTTTTTCTATTTTTATACAAATCTTTTGGAGCATAAGAAACATTTTGTTGTGACCTCGCTAATGATGGCGTTATTGGTTTCAACACATTTTATGCTGGCTGCTATGTGCGCGATTATTTTCACCATTTACGGATTCTTTAAGGGATTAAAAAATAAAACACAATGGTATGGACTTTTGGCAATTGTGGCCGGTATTTTGATTGCTGGCATTCTTTTATTACCCGGCTTGAGCGGTGGTTTGGTTTCGGATTCCTCTTCAGCAGCAGTGGATACCATTGAAGATTGGAGTCAGCCGATTTATGTGTCTTTGAATCCATTTACAAGAATGTTGGGAACTAATTGTTCTTTTGGTTTGGGTGCCTTTATTATGGGCATCGTTGCTTTAATTTGTGCAATTCGAAACAAAGAAGAAAAAAGCGGTATCATAGTGGGGCTTATTTTCTTTATATTGTCGGACTCAATGTTTACAGATATATTTAAGCAGATGCCTATGAGTCAGGTATTTTGGATGTCACGTTTTGCACAGATGTGTTATATTTTGATTTTATATGATTTTGGACGATTAAGTTTGAAAGCATATTGGAAATATATCGTTGTAGCAATTGCAATTATTGATATTGTTCCGTCTATGGCATTTTGGAGTGTCAAATCGGATTTAAAACATCAGGAAAATGTATATTTATTAGAATCAGCTGTCGCTATCACGCAGAATCGAATGGGATTGGTAGATGAAAGTTCGTTTGCTTCTTATCCTTCGTATTATGTGTTGGAAAAAGATATACCTTACATTCAGGGCTGGGCAATTCAAGGTGCAGGAACAAGCGAAAATATTATTACAATGACGGAGAGTGTTCAGCAAGGATATTATGGCTATACGTTCCACCAGTTATTAACTATGGGCGCGGATTCCGTTATTGTAAAGAAATCATTTGTAAAAGAACCGGAACGATTTATGGAAGTTGCAGAAACATACGGGTATATTCCTGTACAGGAAAGTGATGAAGCATATCTTTTGGATTTGCAGAATGTTGATGGACAGTTTGGATTACAAAGTGATTTTAATAATCTCGCAATTGGTTCTTCGTCCATTTATATTTCGTACCTGTATCCCGGATTTGAGCAGGGGCGTAGCGATTGTCTTACAGATTACACAATGGAAGAATTGTTACAGTATGACAAAATATACTTGTCTAATTTTGAATATGATAGTGTAGAGCATGCGGAAGAAATTGTACAAGAATTGTCGGATTCTGATGTGGAGGTCTTTATTGATTGTACACATATGCCGATTAATGTATTATCAATCTCTGAATTCTTGGGCGTGGAAAGCCGTTTTATCAGTATTTCGGAATTTGACACATTGTATTATGATGATATGACGGTAGAACTTGAAATGCCATATGAATGGTATTCTACATATTTGCTTCCGACGGAAGATACGCCAATGCAGAGATATACTTATCAATTCGGTACACAGACGCTGGATTATATTATTAAGAAAGAAAATGTTACTTTTGTAGGTTTTAATTTGGTTTATTTGTATTATGATACTCCGAATGAAGAATTGCTGGCATTGTTAGACGAAGTGTTCGGAATTACCGAGGAAGACCGGACGATTTCAGAAACGATTGTGCCAATTAATGTTGAATACGGAATTAATGAAATTAGAATTGAAACACAAGAACGTGTAAATACAACGATTGCTTTTCAAGATAATTTTAAGAGTGAACAGGAAATTACGGAAGTAAACAACATGTTGGTGGTTGATAAAGGCATCACGGTAGTTAATATTTTTTATAAGCATTTTATAGTTGGAATGATGTGCTCGTTATTTGGCATTGCTTTTATGTTATTTGTAAATGGTAAAATTATGAAGGGGCAGGAGGAAAAATGATGAAAAAGGGATTGAAAATTGTTACATTATTGTCTTTGAGTCTTGTATTTCTTTGGGGAAATACGCTGGTTGCATATGCTACCGACTCAAGTTATACGAATTCATTTTCATTATCGGAAGGCTCATCTATTGTTATAGACGGAGATTTCTCTGATTGGAACGGACTGCCCTGTTCTTATGAATACAACTGGGATAATTCCCAGAACTGCTGGTATTGGGGCGTTTGGATTAGTCAGGATGAAGTGTATCGTACCGAACCCGGTACTTACAGTACGGATGTACGTCATCAAATGCAGATGTATTGCGACGGAGAATATATTTATCTGCATATTATTTACGGAAGAAATTATGAAAAAAAAATAAACGGTAACGATTTTCAGCTTTTTGTAGGCGGGGAAATGGCTGCATTTCAGGTGGTGACACTTGAGGGTGATGATATAGAAACTTTAGCGGATGATGAGGCAGGAGTATACCCGGTAGAAGTGCGCCATCGAGATACGCAATTATCGTTCTCGAATGCACAAGGTACCAATGGATATTTATATCGTACGGAAGATAATTTTAATAATGAATTGGAAATAAGTATTCCTTTGGAAGAATTACAACGCCAGAATCCGGATATTAATATTGAAACATTGAGTACGATAGAGTTTTTTACACCGAATTTGATGTATCGAAGAATTTCGGCAGTGGGTACGTCTTCTGCGCCAATTCTTCTTGCGACTATGTGTAGTGGTATTGTATTATGCGGTTTTATGTTGCGAAAGAGGAAGAAACATGGGAACGTATAAATACAGTTATCGTTTTAATGCAAAGCATAATACTTCCGGAAGGGAAGGGGCGGAACATACGCATTCTTTCGAGGTTGTATTTTATATTAAGCAGCAGGTGCAATTATTTTATGTGGCAGAGGCAATGATTAATGATTATATGAGTAAATATGTAGGTGCGAATTTAAATGAATTACTTTTATTTCGTCCTACTATTGAGAATATTGCCGAAGCGATTTATGAAGAGATTAACGTTCTCTCCATAGACTTTGAAGTGGTCCGTATGGAGATGAGTGATTCTCCCGTACAGACTTATATTATAGGAGCTGAAGAGTTTTGATTTTAAAAATTATATTATTTGTGGTATGGGTATATGCACTTACGGTTTTAAAAAGAGGAAAACTGGGATTCTATTATTTTCTGGTTGGAAGTGTAGGTACTTTTTTGACATTGCTTAATTTTATGCCGTATTTTAAAGATTATTTTATTTATGCTTTTGTGTGGGCACTTGGTGGTATTGGTGATTTGACCGGGTTGTATGAAAGTTTTGCCCAATACGGAATGTTTTTTATCAATCATAATGATACTGTAATGTCTTTATATGTGGATATGGAGTGTTCCGGAATCATTGAAATGATGGTATATATTTCGTTGCTGGCATTTTTTCCGGCATATAAACCTATTCGAAAACTTGTTACGGGCATATACGGTATACTGTGCATATGTATTTTTAATTTTATCCGAATTTTTACAATTATATGGATGATATTTACATTTGGTACACCGGTATATTCTCTTGCACACGCTATTGTGGGAAGAATTATTTTTTATGTTCTGACGGTCGCTTTGTATTTCTATGTATTTACAAGACACCAAGTCGTGGGACAAAAGATAGGAAAATTTAGTTATGAGAACTTGGATGATAAACAATGAAATATTGTTCTGGTTAGCGTGGGTTATTCTTCCTCTTATTGTTGAAATTATACCTTCCGTGTGTAATTTCTTTCTGTTGATGATTAAATATTTTCGCAGAAAAAAAGTGGAAGACCCAATATTGTTTCCGGAAATCACAATTATTATTCCCGTTTACAATTCGGCGGATACGCTTGGGAAATGTTTGGAGTCTATACATTTATCTAATTATGACAATCGCTTGATTACGGTATTTCTTGTAGATAATGGAAGTAAGGATAACAGTTTTGAGGTGTTTGAACGTTGTCAAATGGAGTATTCGGATCTTACAATGCAATGGATGGTATCAAACCAGGGTAAGTCTAAAGCGTTAAATAAAGCTCTTTTTAACAGCCGTGGGAAATATATCATTAATGTAGATAGTGATGGACGATTTGAGGAGAATGCAATCCGTAATATTGTAAAGCGTTTCGAAAAAGAAATGGATGTTAATAGTTTTACGGGTGTTATTTTAACGGGATATGCGGAAGTAGAAGAAACAGAAGGATTCTGGCTTCGACAAATTCGCAGATTAGAGTATTTGGAATATTGTCAGGCATTTCTTGCCGGACGTAATTTTTCATCGGAAATCAACGGTTTATACACATTATCGGGCGCATTTTCTGCATTTCGTAAGTCAACGATTTTGCAGACACAGATGTATAACAGTGATACTATTTGCGAAGATACACACATTACATTTCAAATCAAAAGACAGAAGAAACGTATTGAATTGTGTGAAGATGCAATCTTTTATGTTTCGCCGATTGATGATATGAATAAATTGTATACCCAGAGACAACGTTGGCAAATTGGAGAATTGGAAGTCTTTAAGATGTTTTATGGGAAGGAGTTGCAGTTTCATAAAATTTTCACGGATATAGATTTTCGAGTGATTCTGTTTGATCATACATTTGCGTTTCCACGATTGATTTGGTACTTTGCGCTGGTAGCATTAAGTATGCTGAACTATTCTTTGAAAACTGTTTTGACTGCATTGTTATTGATTTATGTGTTGTATGTAATATGTACAATGCTGTATTTCATTAATGTTATTATGTTTTTGAAAGATTTCAAAGGTGATAGGAAATACTATATATCTAAGTTTTTATATGTAGTGGTATATCCGTTGTATAACCTGTATACGTTTATTTTACGTTTTATGGGTATTATAAATTCAATTAATCGTCAGAGTTCCTGGAAGACGTTTCATTTTAAGGAAGAGTGCGAAATTGTAAAAAATATTGTGAAAAAAGATTTTCATATAAAGAAAGAGAACAAGAATGAGTGAGATTTATAAGCCGATAAAATACAGAGTCTATCGATACAAGTTCTATTTGGATGCTAATCATTATATTTATACACCTGCAGGAACACCAGGTATGATTCATCCACATACTTGGGAGTTTGCGGTAGAGTTGAAAAATAAAAATGGTGATTTTGTTATGTTTCATGAAATAGAATCATTGATTAATGAAGTACTAAAACCTTTTCAAAATATATGTTTGAATGAAGTGGCTCCGTTTAACAAAACTGTGCCTACGTTGGAAAATATAGGTGAATACTTTAAGGAAATCATCAGACAGAAGATGGAACTGATGAATTGGGAGTTATTGCAGATGGAAATAAGTGAAACACCCAGTAGATCATACATTTTATAGAAATGAAAATTTATAGTTATTAAAAACCTGTGTTAGAATGCTAACACAGGTTTTTTTGACGATTAGTTTCCTTTTTTGCGAAAAATACCTTCCCAGGTTCCGTGATGGAACAGAATTAAAAGCGGGAATAATTCCAAACGACCGGCAATCATATCAAACATCAGCACATATTTGGAAAGTGCTGAAAAGAAACCAAAATTACAGGTGGGACCAACCGCATCCAAACCGGGACCGATATTGTTAAAACAAGCAAGAATTGCTGTAAAATTCGTAGTAAAGCTTTCACCGTCAAAGGAAATTATGATTAAGGAGAAACCATAAATCAGCAAAAAGGTTAATACATATATTGCAATGGAACGGACGGTTTCGTCTTCAACTTCTTTGCCTTCCAGCTGGATTTTGCGAATGCTTTTGGGATGGATATAGGAGTAGCATTCCTTGATAACGGATTTAATCATAATGATAAAACGTGATACCTTCAAACCACCACCGGTACTGCCTGCGCAGGCACCGATAAACATTATAACAACCAAAACGGTACGGCAGACTGCCGGCCAGGTATCAAAATCAACAGATGCGAAACCTGTTGATGATATTAAGGAAGAAACCTGGAAGGTAGCATCAGTCAAAGCCTTAAATACGTTGTTGCTTGTTTCATAAATATTTAATGTAATCAAGCCGACGGAAACCACTACAATAATGAGAAACCACCGTATTTCTTCATTGAAAAATGCTTTTCTAAATTTACGTAATAAAAGAAGATAATAAACATTAAAATTAAAAGAAAACAGCAACATAAAAATTGCAGTCACCCATTGTAAATAAGGTGAGTAGCTTGCAAAACTGTCATTTTTTATACCAAATCCGCCTGTGCCGGCTGTTGCGAAGGTAGTATTTAAAGCCTCAAAAAAAGGCATTCCGCCGCAAAGCAAAAGGACAAGCTGAATCACGGACAGCGCGATATAGATAATGTATAAAATTCGTGCCGTGTGTTTGATCTTAGGAACGATTTTACCAACGGAAGGTCCTGGGGATTCTGCACGCATCAGGTTGATGTGGGAACCGCCGCTCATAGGGATTATCGCAAGTAAAAATACCAGTACCCCCATACCGCCAATCCAGTGGGTAAAGCATCGCCATAAAGTAGAGCAACGCGACAAAGATTCGACCTCATTTAGAATACTGGCGCCTGTTGTAGTAAAACCTGAAATGGTTTCAAACAATGCATCCGTAAAAGAAGGAATTTCCCCTGTAAATATAAAAGGGAGACATCCGAAGATACCCATAAGGATCCAGCTTAAAGAAGTTGCCACGCAACCTTCTTTCAGATAAAAAACGGTGCTTTTCGGCTTTCGAAAGGACATTAGTTGTCCAAGCAGTAAGCAAACCGTAGCTACGGCTAAATAGATAAAACCTTGTTGTTCTTTATAGATTAATGCCGTTAAACAGGGGAGGAGCATAAAAGCACCTTCGATTTTTAGAATCCAACCTAAAATATAGCGGATAATGGAAAAATTCATAGCAATCAATCTCCTCCTACTCTAAGATATCTACAATATCATTAAAGCCTGTATGGGTCGTAACAATCATTACCGTATCACCGGGTTGAATGCAATCCTGACCGCTGGGGATGATAATGGAGCCGTTACGATTAATAAAAGCAATTAAAAGATTTTTTTTCAAATTCATATCCATCAAAGGTATATTGACGACTTTAGAATCTGAACGCACCACAAATTCAATGGCTTCCACGCGGGAGTCAAATAAGTGATAAAGAGTCTCAATATTACTGCCCAAAGAGTCTTTCTTGGCACGGGCGTAAGCCACAATTGCTTCTGAAGTTAAGTATCTGGGGTAAATTACACTGCCTAAGTCCAAATTATTAATAACATTTTTGAAATTAATATGGTTGATTTTGGTAATAACTTTAGCAGGTGAAACCTGTCTTGCATACAAGGTCAGCATAATATTTTCTTCGTCGATGCCTGTTAAAGGGACAAAGGACTCTATGGTTTCTATTCCTTCTTCTCTCAAAAGTTCTTCATTGGTACCATCGCCGTTAATAATAATGGCTTTGGGAAGTAACGCACTTAACTCCTCGCAACGTTTTTTCTTTTTTTCGATAATTTTAACATTGATGCCTGCGTGTAAAAGCTGGTCAGCAAGATAGTGAGTTGTTTTGCCGCCACCGATAATCATACAGTCGCGAACGTGTTTTACCTTGGATCCCAAAGCAAGAAAGAATTTACGTGCCTGTTTTCTTGTGGCAACAAAGGTAATGATATCTCCCTCTTTAATAATAAAATTACCGGAAGGGATGTGAACTTCGCCTTCGCGCTCGATAGCGCAAATCAATACCTGCTGGGAAACAACTTTGCTGAGATTCATAATAGCCAAATCGTCCAACATACTGTCTGCCGGTACTTTGTATTTAATTAATTCTGCCTGACCATGAGCAAAGGAGTTTACTTCCAAAGCAGAGGGCAGTGCAAGAATTCGTGCAATTTCTTTGGATGATTCTAAGTCGGGATTGATAATCATGGCAAGGCCAAGTTTTTCTTTCAAATAGGCCGCTTCCTTACTGTATTCCGGTGTACGGACTCTGGCAATTGCGGAACAGTTGCTGACACGCTTGGCAACCGTACAACAAAGGAGATTCAATTCATCCGATTCCGTAACCGCAATAAAAAGATTCGTTTTTTCAATACCGGCTTCCATCTGTACGCTGTAAGTCGCACCGTTTCCGATAACGCCCATAACATCGTAAAGGTTTGTAAGTGACTCAATAACGTCAGAGTCTTTATCGATAATGGTAATATTGTTTCCTTCTTTACTAAGCTGCTCTACAAGGGTAGAACCAACGCGACCGCAGCCTACAATAATAATATTCATTTTTTCTTTTTTGTTTGATGATTCGCCAAACATAATACGCCTCTCATAATTAGTAATATATAATAGCCATTCAAGCAGAATATAACACATTTTATATTAAAATAAAAGTGAAATCCGAGTAAAAGGATACGACTTAAGCTGTGTGATGAGAAAAGAGCTGTGTCAAATAACGATTTCAGTGTACAGTTGTCAAAAAATTTGGTATAATATTTGCTGGTAAATTGTTGTACAAATGTAAGATATCCATAATCTGTGTAAGCAGACGAATGGAATATCCATAGTGGGAGGTTATATGTACAATCGTTTTTTTGAAAATATCAAAGGAAACTTTGGTTTTGGATTTATGCGCCTGCCAATGAACGATAGTGAAGTTAATTATGAAGAGACCCGTCAAATGGTAGATGCATATATGGCGAGTGGTTTGAATTATTTCGATACTGCGCACGGCTATATCGGCGGTAAAAGTGAAATCGCCTTGCGTGAGTGCCTGGTAAAGCGATATCCAAGGAAAGACTACATAATAGCGAATAAATTGACGTCTAATTATTTTAAGACGGAAGAGGATATTTTGCCTTGCTTTGAGGCGCAGCTTAAGGCATGTGGAGTGGAGTATTTTGACTTTTATCTGATGCATGCCCAGAATGCGGATTTGTTTGAACATTATAAAAGATGTCGTGCTTATGAAACCGCCTTCGAATTAAAAGAACAGGGGCGTGTGAAAAATGTCGGTTTGTCATTTCACGATAAGGCGGAAGTGCTGGATCGGATTTTGACAGAATATCCGCAAATTGATGTGGTACAGATTCAGTTTAATTATGCGGATTATGATGATCCCGGAGTGGAAAGCAGGAAATGTTATGAGGTCTGCGTAAAGCATAACAAGCCTGTAATTGTAATGGAACCGGTAAAAGGCGGTAACCTGGTAAATCTTCCGGATGAGGCCCAGGCAGTTTTGGATGAGTTGCAGGGAGGCAGTAATGCAAGTTATGCCATTCGTTTTGCGGCAAGTTATGATCAGATTATGATGGTATTATCCGGTATGAGTAATATGGAGCAGATGGATGATAACTTAAGTTTTATGAAGGATTTTAAACCGCTGAATGAAGAAGAGTTTGCGGCAGTTTGGAAGGTTTGTGATATTTTCAAAGCACAAGATTTAATTCCCTGTACATTCTGCAAATATTGCGTGGACGGATGTCCTATGAATATATCCATTCCTGATTTGTTTTCAGATATGAATTGCTTAAGAAGATATGTGGGTTGGAACGGGGAATGGCATTATAACATGCATACTGCCGAAAAAGGGAAGGCATCAGACTGTATTGAATGCGGTATGTGTGAAGAAGTATGTCCACAGCACTTGAGTATAAGGGAATTGCTTAAACAGGTGGCAACGGAGTTTGAGAAGGAATAAGTTTTTATAGAAAAGTGTAAATGTAAAATTATGTTGCAGAGGAATAGTAAAAATAAAGTATTCAGAATCATAGAGTTAGAATAAAAGAAGTATAGAATGGAACAAGTTTAATATGTTGGTAATTATTGAAAACGTAAACGCAGCGGTAAATAATTTTGTGTGGGGAATTCCCGCAATTATTTGTATCATAGGTGTGGGATTGTATTTAAGTATACGCACGGGATTTATTCAGGTACGCAAATTTCCTTTGGCAATGAAGCAAACCATTGGTAAGGTGTTTGAAAAGAAGGAAGCAAAACACGGTGCAATGACACCGTTCCAAGCGGTGTGTACGGCACTTTCCGCTACGGTAGGTACCGGAAATATTGCGGGTGTGGCAGGCGCCATTGCAATCGGTGGTCCCGGCGCTGTATTCTGGATGTGGATTTCAGCTTTTTTGGGTATGTGTACCAAGTTTTCGGAAGTAACCCTGGCGGTACATTTCAGAGAGAAGAATGAAAAAGGTGAATATGTAGGCGGTCCTATGTATTATATCAAGAATGGTCTTGGTAAAAAATGGAAATGGCTTGCAATTCTCTTCTCGGTTTTTGGTGTATTTACTGTATTTGGTACGGGTAATGCTACCCAGGTGAATACCATTGCAACAGCGATTAATTCGGCATTGTTGAGTTATAACCTGATTAACGAAAATAATGTAGTTATAAGTAACTGGATTATTGGTATTGTCATCATGATTTTAGTTGCTTGCGTATTATTAGGCGGAATTAAAAGGATCGGTAAGGTAACTGAGAAATTGGTTCCTTTTATGGCGATTCTTTACATTGTATTGGCAGTAGGTGTTGTGCTTTTAAATATTAAAAATGTTCCCGGCGTATTTGCAGATATTTTCTATGGTGCTTTTCATCCGGCAGCAGTAACCGGTGGTGTGGTAGGTAGTTTCTTTACCAGTATGACTAAGGGGGTATCCAGAGGTATTTTCTCAAACGAGGCAGGTCTTGGTACAGGTTCCATTGCACATGCGTGCGCAGATACCGGCAAGCCGGTAGAGCAGGGCTTCTTTGGAATTTTTGAAGTGTTTGCAGATACAATCATTATTTGTACTTTGACAGCTTTGGTTATTCTTTGCAGTGATGTTTCTGTGGTATTTGGTGAGGCGGCAGGTGCAGAACTGACCATTAGCGGTTTTACTTCTACATACGGAAACTGGGCATCTGTTTTTACAGCAGTAGCAATGTGTTGCTTTGCTTTCTCTACGATTATCGGCTGGGGCTTGTACGGTGCGCGTTGCGCGGAGTTTATTTTTTCTACCAAAATTGTAAAACCTTTTATGGTGGTGTATTCTCTGGTGGCTATTGTCGGTGCAACAATTGATTTGGGACTGGTTTGGAGTATTGCCGAGACATTTAACGGTCTTATGGTAATTCCGAACCTGATTGCGGTTCTGTTGTTATCAGGTACGGTATTTAAGCTTGTGAGGGAGTACTTTGCGAAGAAGTAAAACTCTGTTGGGGATAAAAGGAGAGGCCTATGTCACTGCTTATTTTAAGAGAAGAATTTGTCTGTCTGGTGGTAATCGCATTTATTTTATGCTATACGGCCGTTTATAAAATCAAGACGGAACATAACACATTTTTTAGAATTTTAATCTATGCGTTGGGACACGTCATTTTTGATATTATAACGGTAATTACCGTCAATAATTTAGATACTGTTCCGCCTGCGCTGAATGCAATATTTCATATTATGTACTATGCATTAAGTATTGCTTTTACGATGGCATTTTATGAATACATTGTGTTGTTGACAACTTCGAAAAAGGTGCAGAAGATTGCAAGGATTATTAAGTATATTCCGGCTCTTATATACGCTGTGGTAATTTTTATCTTTCCGGTGGAATATGTGGCAGGTAACGGTACTAATTACAGTTACGGTCCCCTTGTGATTATCGGATATGGCATTTTTGTAATATATTGTATTATCTGTTTTGTTTTAGTAGTGGCGAATAACAATAAGTTAGAACCCAAGAAAAAGTTTACCCTTTATCCTATGACGGGGATGATGATTCTTGTCATTGTCGTACAGGCAATGATTCCTGAACTTCTTATGACCAGCGCGGGAATTACATTTGTCTGCCTTGGCTTATTTGCCACCTTTAATAATCCGGCAAAGGAATACAGGGAGCAGGTGTATTGGGATGCGGCTACCGGTATCAAAAATAAAAACGGTTATAAAATGCAGTTGGAGCAGATGGAGAAGAAGTACGGAAAGAAGAAAACCAAAGTTGGTTTTGTTATATGCGATATGAACGGATTAAAAGTTATTAACGATAAATTCGGTCATATGGAAGGCGATAAGCTTCTTCGCGCGGCAGCAGGTATTTTAAATGATAATATGAAGCATGCCCATGATGTATATCGTGTGGGTGGTGATGAGTTTGTGGCGATTTATATTTCGTCTAGGGATGAGGTTGTTAAAGCCGATATTGCTGAAGTTCGTAAGGCGTGTGAAGCCTATAAGGACAGTCCGATTATTTTAAGTATTGCCATTGGTTATGCTGCAGGTGAATATTCATCGGGCTATATGGAAATTTATAATCGCGCAGATGATGAGATGTATCAGAATAAGGCAGAGATTAAAAAGCAACATCCTGAACTTTGCGGAAGATAAAAAGATTGAGATTACCAAAGATAGTGAGTATAATAGGGGTGCTGATGTCAAAAAAGATGCATATAATTAAATTGGTTATTTGACACAGATGCTTAAAAGAATATCAGGAGGCAGACAGAGTTGTTTACTTTTGAAAAGTTGAGAAAAGAGTACAGTACTTTTATATATAAAGATTATGTTGTGGAGCGTAAGGAAAGTTCTTACCGTGTGGAATATCATTTCAGTATTCCCGGTCTTAAGGATTTTAAATCAAGCTGGGAGTTTCCTGCTTTGGCAGAAGCAGATGAGGAGATTCTGAATCGCTTATTCTTCAACTTGGGTATGGTGGAGACCATCAGTTATTGGAAGTGCACCTGTCCGCCGAACCTTGTGATTGAATGTGGTGAATTGTCTAAGGAACAGTGTGCGTGGTGGGAGAAACTTTACTACAATGGTCTTGGTGAATTCATGTATCGCAATGGCATTGCGGTTGAGCAGGAAGACCTTGTGCATATTCATTGTAAAGATGCTCCGATTAGTCCTTTAAAGGACAATAAGGCATACAGCGGTTGTCTGGTGTCCGTAGGCGGTGGCAAGGATTCTGTGGTATCTTTAGAACTTTTAAAAGAGGAAGGAATTACCACTTATGCGGTAAACGGTAATTCGACCACACACAATGTAATTGATGTCTGCGATTATAAGAAAGGCACTTACGAGGCAAGACGTGTACTGGATAAGGAACTGCTTGAGTTAAACAAACTTGGCTATTTAAACGGTCATATTCCCTTCTCAGCGGTTGTGGCGTTTTCTTCCGTTATTTCGGCATATTTAAGCGGTAACAAATATATTGTTTTATCCAATGAAACCAGTGCAAATGAAACTACGGTGAAGGATTCCTTTGTAAATCACCAGTATTCCAAGAGCTATGAATTCGAGCAGGATTTTATGTGGTATGTTAAGACCATGGTGGATACACCGATTCTGTATTTTAGCCTGTTGCGTCCGTTAATGGAAATCCAGATTGCCATGCTTTTTGCAAGGAGCAAGCAGTACCATAAGGTATTCAGAAGCTGTAATGCAGGAAGTAAGCAGGGAATCTGGTGTTGCGAATGTCCGAAGTGTTTGTTTGTATATATTATTTTACTTCCTTTCTTAAGTCAGGAAGAATTGGTGGAAATTTTTGGCGAGAATCTTTTGGAAAAAGAGTCCCTTGACTTGTATTTCCGTGAGTTGACCGGTATTGAAGAGAATAAGCCTTTTGAATGTGTCGGCACCAGAAAAGAAGTGCTGGTATCGTTGAAGGATTATATAAACAAAGGCGGTAAGAGTCTTTTAACCGAACGTTATAAAGATATTATTCTGCAGGAGCAGGATGAATTAGAGACGCTTTTAAGCGGTTGGGAAGAAGAGAATAATCTTCCGGCTGTATATGCAGATATGCTTAGGAATTGTATAAAATCGTAAGTAGATACTTGCAGAAAGCAAAACAGGAGAGGCGTAAACGCAGTGAGCATAATTGACAAATTAAACGGTAAAAGAATACTGATATGGGGCTATGGCCGGGAGGGACAGTCTACGGAACAGTTTTTGAAAAGATGTTGCCAGCCGGCAAGTGTGGAAATCTTTGAAGGCAAGCGTGACGGTTTCAATGAAGATGATTATGACTGGATTGTAAAGAGTCCCGGTATTGTCTATCATGAGGCAAATTTAAAGTATCTTTCCCAAACTGAAATCTTTTTGGAAGAGTATCGTGACCATGTAATCGGAATCACCGGAACGAAAGGTAAAAGCACCACATCTTCCATGTTATATACAGTTTTAAAAGAGTGTAGCGGCAAAAAGGTAATTATTCTTGGAAATATCGGTCAACCTTGTCTTGACTATTTTGAAGAAGTGGATGACAATACTATTGTGGTGTTTGAAATGTCCTGCCACCAGCTGGCCCATACAGAGGTTTCGCCTCACATAGCAATCTTTTTAAACTTTTATGAGGAACATTTGGATTACTATGAGACGGTAGAAAGATACTTCCGTGCCAAGAGTAATGTTGCGCGTTATCAGAAGGCAGGCGATTATTTCTTCAAGGGCGATAATGTGCCGGAGATTGAAACTAAGGCGCAGGTTATTGAAATGAAGCGCCGGTGTGAGCAACCATTTGATTTGAATGTGTTAGGGGAACACAATATTTACAATGCGCAGTTTGTGCATTACATAGCTGTGAAATTGCTTGGTTGTAATGAGGCTGAAGTGCTGGAAAGCATGAAACGTTTTAAGGGGCTTCCGCACCGATTGGAACACATCGGTGATGTGAACGGAGTGGCATTTTATGATGATTCCATTTCTACCATTCCGGAAGCGACCATCAGTGCAATCAAAAGTGTGCCCGGTGTTCAGACTGTTTTAATCGGCGGTATGGACAGAGGAATTAATTATGATGTGCTGATTCGTTTTATAAAAGAGAATAAACAATACAAGTATATTTGTATGTATGATTCCGGTAAAAGGATTTATGACGCGGTAGGGGAATGCGCGCAATGTCGTTATGTGCCGGATTTGGAACTTGCGGTGGAAGAAGCAAAACAAGTCACCGAAAGCGGAAAAGCCTGCGTTTTATCGCCGGCGGCAGCGTCTTACGGATATTTTAAAAACTTCGAAGAACGCGGTGAAGTTTTTAAACAATATGTGTTAGATTAGAAGAACTTTTTAGGGATTTTTTTTAGAATGTTAAAGGTGAAAAAATGAAGAACAGATTATGTAGTGAGAATTTCGGTATTTTTTTTGACAGACTTGAAAAACTGGGTGCGTCTTTGGATGAAATTATGTTTCTGACAAGAGATAATATGCCTTTGATTGCAGAGGATATCAAACTTGGTAAAATGTTGGTCGAGTTTATTTCGCCGCCTACCCCTGTAGAGAGCGGAGGCAGGGAAGAATCTATGATTGTGTATGTCAGTCCGGAAGGATTTGATGCAGAAGAGTCAGAGTATGTTTTTCCTACCGGAAACGGCGGAAGTGTGCATTTTTCCGTGAATGCCGTGAAAGGATATACTTGGGATGAGGACGAAAAGGAAGATATGTTCTTTTTGTGCAGAATGCTGATGATGATTTGTGGCCGTGCAAGATTATCGGATATTATGGCACAAAGTGTATCCCGGGATATGGAAACTGGCTTGATTAATTCCAACGGATATGTAATGGCAGGAAATTGTATGTTCCGCGAAGGCGTGCTTCAAGATTACACTGCAATGTATCTGAATCTTAAGAATTTTAAATATGTAAATAAACAAATCGGCAATCAAAATGCGAATGAGGTAATTAAAGCTTATGCCGTTGCTTTGGTCAAAAGGATTAAGGAAGGTGAAGTCGCAGCACGTTTGGGCGGCGATAATTTCGCCCTTCTTATCAGAAAAGAACGCAAAAATGAAGTTCTCAAATTATTAGAAGGTATCACTGTTGAAGTAAGTTTGGGCGGAATGGTACACAGTTTTTTAATTGAGTCAAGAATTGGTATGTATGATATACTACCCGGCGAAAATATGCATCCCGTAATGAATTGTATTTCGTTGGCAATTAATGTAGCAAGAAAAAGCAAAGGTCGCAGTGTAGTAGAGTTTAATCAGGAGATATTAGAAAAGATTAACCATGAGCAGGAAATTAGTGCGGATTTCCCGAAAGCCATAGAAAACAGAGAATTTGTGGTATATTATCAGCCGAAGGTTGATTTGGATACTTGTGAATTGTGCGGCGGTGAGGCATTAGTACGTTGGATTAAGAATGGAGAAGTTGTACCGCCGGCAGACTTTATTCCTTTATTTGAGAGAGACGGAAGTGTATGCAGACTGGATTTTTATGTATTAGATCAGGTTTGTCGTGACATTAAAGCTTGGAAACAGCAGGGAATTGAACCTGTAACCATTTCGGTTAATTTTTCTAAGACCCATTTGCATAATCCGAAAGTGGCAGAAGAAATTCTTGCTGTAATAGGAACATATGGAATAGAAAGCAAGTATATTGAAATAGAACTTACCGAAATGTCTGATTATAGTGATTATCTTGCGTTAAAGACCCTGGTAAGTAAAATGAAGAGCCACGGAATTAAGACATCCATTGATGACTTCGGAACCGGCTTTTCGTCTTTGAATCTTTTGACAGATTTTATGTTTGATATTGTTAAACTGGACAAGTCTTTCTTGGATAATATTGAAAAGCATAACAGCGGTACCGATGAAATCGTAGTCCGTAACATTGTAAAAATGGTTCGTGAGCTGAAGATGAAGGCCATTGCGGAAGGTGTGGAAACCGAGGAGCAGGCACGTTTCTTAAAGAATATCGATTGCAGCCTTGTGCAAGGGTATTTGTTTGACAGGCCGTTACCTGTGGAGGATTTTGTAGAACGTTTGCAGAACCGCAAGTACGAAAACGAAGTCTAAACAGTGGAATTAAGTAAAGTACATATTTTATAGGTGAAAAAGCGATTGCACACAGGCGGTCGCTTTTTTTGAAATTGAACTAAAATATAAAAGGTTTTCAACGGAGCGTTTAGTGACAAAAGTTTAATCCTAATATAGAATGGAAGTGGGTAGTGAATTTTGCCTGAGAATTTAAAAAAAAGGGGTTAAGTTTTAGAAAAACCATGTCGATATACTTATGCTAGGGTATCCCCTAAACAAAAAAATAGCAACCGTTTGCAGACGATTGCTATTGTGGATCCTTATTCATAATCCCAATGTTCATTGCCGTGAACGTATAAAATGACTAGCGTTGCGAGCATCGTCACTTGTTAGATTCAAATTAACACATCTAACAAGGACGTGTCAAGTCTTTTTTAGGATTATCAATTAAGAATTCCCAATTACAACTTAATATGGAACCATGTATGGCTAAATAATGGTCATGCAGTAACTTTAGTTTGCTTAAAAATAGGAGGATTTCATTATGATGAAAAACGAAAATTTAGCAGTTGATGTAGTTACAAATGAGTTAGTGGATAGTAAAGAACCTTCATTGCTTTCCGCAGAGGAAGAGGTTATTCTTGCTCAGAAGATTGCCAAAGGCGGTGAAGAAGGTCGTGAGGCCAGAAATCAGTTGGCTATGGCTAATATGAAATTGGTGACATATTTTGCCAAGAGATTTATCGGTTGCGGTGCCGAATTAGAGGAATTAATCTCTATGGGAACCGAAGGGTTGCTCCATGCCGCAGAGAAATTTGATCCGTCAAGAGGCGCCCGCTTCAGTACCTGTGCAGCATTCTGGATTCGCCAGGCGATTTCAAGAGGAATTGCCAACGAAAGCTGTGTTGTGCGTGTTCCCGTACACGTTAAAAGTGCAATGTTTCAAATTAAAAGAGCACAGCGCGAATTGTCCGTAGAATTGGGAGTGGAACCTAATGTGGAAGAAATTGCAGCTTATACCGGTTTGTCCGTAGAAAAGGTACGTGACACTATGGAACATACATATAACATTGTTTCGATGGATGCGACTGTTGATGAAGACGGAAAGACTACCGTTGAAGACTTCTGTGCAGATGAAAATGCTGATGACCCTTGTGATGTGGCAGTTTGGGGCGATTTGCAGGAAGCAATTCAGTTTGCAATGGATAAGTTGGAACCGAAAGAAGCGTTAGTTCTCAAACTTCGCTTCGGTTTTGTAGGGGACCATCCTATGACCTTGGACGAGATTGCTTCATTGCCCGTATTTAATGTTACAAGAGAACGCATTCGTCAGATTGAAAAGCGCGCTCTTAACAAAATTCGTCGTTCATATTCCGCTATGGAATACCTTCGTGAATATGCATGCTAAGGCGTGCATATTCCAAGGATATATATTTATTTACAACCCGTTAACTGTTTTTTGTAAGCGTACGAATACGCTTAGAGAGGAGCCAATATGAGAATTTATAGCGCTAAGTTAACTTGTGATCGTATTTTTGAACTTTCAAAAGAAAAAGGCTGGACAGATTCTAAGCTTGCCAGCATATTAAATCTTACGCCGCAGGCAATCAGTAAGTGGCGCAGAGGAGCCGGTTCGCCGTCCATTGAGATGCTGACAATGTTGCAGGAATTGTTTGAAGTGGATATGGATGATTTGATGGGACGCCAGGAAGTAGATATAGACTTCAACCTTTAGGTTGAAGTCTATTATTTTATTAGAAGGGATAGGAGAATATAATATCAGTTTCGGATGATGCCACAACAGGTGCCGACATATTGCACCTCATTCATTCGTTTGATAATAATATCATCTTCGCAATTATGAAGACTTTTTAAACAGAAGAAATCAATACCTTCTATGTATTTTCGTATATAGATTTTGTTTCCAAATATAAAGGACGCCATTTCACCATTGGTTGGGAAACGGTTTTCTAAAAGAATAACATCGTCTTTAAAGTAGTTAGGTAATAAGTCATTGTTTGCTATTTTAATTGCAATATAAGCGTCAGGAATAGTGGTTTTGATTTCGATGGTTTCGCAGGTGTCATATAGTATGCCTTTGCGAATGTCGCCATAGGGTAAAATGCAAGGGATAGTGTGTTCGAGAAAGAGTTCTCGTTCATATTTTACAGAAGAGGCTTCGTATTTAGAAATGAATTCAATTATACTTTTGCCATGTGAACCACAAGAACGATAACTCTGAATGATTGTTTTTTCGGTTGAGGTATAGGGGCATCGCCCCATCAGACAATTCATACTGTATTGGGTTGCTTCAGAAATTGCCAATATGGTTGAAACTTTCGGATCGGTAGTTTTGCCGTAATATAGATTCTTAATTGTTTCCAGCGGTAAACCACTTTCTT
The DNA here is from genome assembly GCA_964591945.1 of uncultured Lachnospiraceae bacterium. Lineage (GTDB taxonomy): Bacteria > Bacillota > Clostridia > Lachnospirales > Lachnospiraceae > UBA3766. The sequence goes on from CAZQBM010000032.1 coordinate 20,002, forward strand.
CCGCTAACCGTTCTTTGGTCCAGTCAAGAGTGATTAAAATTTCCTGTAACCGTTTACTTAATATTAAATCAGACATGAATTACTTATTGTGTCATGGATGACATTTCCTTTCTCTTTTTCGACAAAAATAATGTTATGCAAGATATATCTTTTTGTCAACATTTCAAATAAAGTAAGGATGTTACGCAAAAACGAAAGAAAAGGAGAAAAAATGTTAGCAGAAAATAACCATTATAAAAGAGAAATTTTGGACAATGGACAAGAAAATTTCAACTTGTCAGAACCGATTCAGGACACGCTTTTGTCAATAGGAATTCCGCCTAATATATACGGATATGCTTATATAACATATGCGGTAGAACTTTTATTAAAAGAATCGGAATATCAACATTATGTCACAAAGGGGTTATATGTAGATATAGCCCAAAAGTACCGTACAACACCATCGCGGGTAGAAAGAGCAATAAGACATGCAATTAGCGTTGCGTGGCTACACGGAAATTCGGATTTTATTTATCACATATTCCGAAATTGCGTGAGAGCGGACAAAGGTACTCCTTCAAATTCTGTATTTTTGGCAAGGTTATATTATTACATTAAAAATTACATCAGTGTAACTCTATAGAGTTTCAAAAATAAGCTATGATTTGCAATAACAATGTGATAAAATAGTATGGTATTAAAGGATAAAAGTGTCATTTTCAGATTGAAATTCAAATGACACTTTCTTGCATTTTATGGATTATTTTAAGGGAAGGTGCTTTATGCATAACTTGCTTTTAACAATACAAATTATCGGAATTGTTGCGCTTGTAGGTTCTCTGGTTTATATTTTTCGCGGAGGCTCTACATATACTCAGCGTTTGATGCTGTCTTTTACGATAGCAGAGTTGGTACATAACGCAGGTTTTTTGCTGGAGTTAACATCTAAGACGGCGCAAGAGGCTATGCTTGCCATCAAGATGGAATATTTAGGTGGTGCTGCTGTTGCCATCTTTTTTATGATGTTTATATTTAATTACTGTGGTCAAAAAGAACATAAAATATTTGAACGCATTCTGCTGTTGTGTGCAGTTGCGGTTATTGTGATGGTATGGACAAGTGATTTTCATTCTCTTTATTACAAAGAGGTTGGTTTTGTTTATACCGGTGCATATCCGCATGTACGAATTACTTATGGTCCCGGTTTTTATTTCTATGTATTGACTTGTACGGTTATTCCTTGGTCTACTTCCGTTTGGGTATTGATTCAGACAATTCGTAAGGAGAAGAGTAAGAAGAGGGCAGGAAAATTGAGGGGAATTATCGGTGGTGCCAGCTTTTCTTTCAGCGTGCTTGTTTTATATTTGTTCAAACTGTTTCCGGAAGGATATGACCCAACCCCTATTGCTATGGCTTTTATGTTCTCGGTGCTTGTGCTTCTGGTTTGGAACCGTAAGGACTTTGATTTGAGCAGAATGGCTACGGAGAAGGTATTAAATTCTCTGGGTAATTGCATGATTACCCTAAATGAGTATCAGGAAGTGTTGATGTATAATGATTTTGCCCAAAAACTTTATCCTGATATCGATATGTATAAAAGAATTGCGGAAGTGGAGAATTTTCCGATTCATTTACTTGAAGGCAAAGAAATCCGTTTCGAGATTGAAGGTAAATATTACAAAGGCGAATTGCGTTCCATAACGGATGAGGAGCAGAATGTCAGAGGATATACAGTTCTGCTTATTGACATCACGGATACTTATAAATATATTAGCGAGTTGCATGAAATGAGAGCGCAGGCGGAGGCGGCTAATCAGGCTAAATCAAATTTTCTTGCAAATATGTCTCATGAGATTCGCACTCCCATGAATGCCATTGTCGGTATGAGCGAATTATTAATTGAAGAAAGTCATGGACGAGAAATACAGGAATATGCTTATGATATAAAAACGGCGGCTTTAAATCTTCTTAATATTATTAATGATATTTTGGATTTATCTAAAGTAGAAGCCGGTAAAATGGATTTGGTGGAAGATGAGTATTCGGTAATTGAAGAGATGAAGGATACCATTAATTTGGTCAAAATTGCTGCAGAGCAAAAAGGGATTCAGTTCAAAATTAATTTGGCGGATAATATTCCCGGAAAATTATATGGTGATGCAGGAAGAATTCGTCAGGTATTGATTAATATTTTAAATAATGCAATTAAATTTACAAAGGAAGGTTATATTAGTCTGGATGTAAGCGGACAGTATGTTGCTTCTGATATAATTAATCTTAAAATTGTGGTGGAGGATACAGGGATCGGTATTAAACAAGAGGATTTGGAGGTAATCTTTGAGTCCTTCCGACAGTTGGATATGAATCGGAATCGTCAAAGTGAAGGTACCGGGCTGGGTCTTGCTATTACAAAGCAGTTGATTTCGCTGATGGAGGGGGATATTCAGGTCTCCAGTGAATACGGAAAAGGAACTTGCTTTGTTATTTATATTAAGCAGCGTGTGATTAACAAAACGACAATCAAAGAATTACGCACTAAAGACAATTATAAGGTGAGTTTGGAAGAGACATCAGAAAAGCCGGTATTTAAGGCTGAGGATTACAGGGTGCTTCTTGTGGATGATAATGCAATGAACCGTAAGGTTGCGAATGCGATGCTTAAAATGTACAATTTTAAACTTGCTGAGGCTGATAGTGGGAAGGCGGCAATTGAACGAATCAAACATATGAAATATGATATGATTCTTATGGATCATATGATGCCTGAAATGGATGGTATAGAAGCAACAAAGATTATTCGTGAAGAATGTGGTGAAAACGGTAAAAATGCAATTATCATTGCACTTACTGCCAATGCGATAAACGGGGCGAAGGAAATGTATCTGGAGAATGGTTTTGATGACTTTTTATCTAAGCCCTTCGATAGAAAACAGTTGCAGAATTTGCTTGAAAAGTGGGTGATTGGTGCCTCAAAAACTACAAGATAAATTTTATTATGAAAATATCGTGTTTAAACACAAATATCCCTTGAATAAAAGGGGTAATATGTGGTAAAATAAGGACAGCGGTACATGTGGGTTACCAAACTAAATTAATGTTAAAGGGAGAGATACAAATGTCAAATTATTTAGGTATTTTACACGGAGTAAGAGGACGTAGCATTTTAATTTATGATAATAAGTGCGAAATCAAATCAACATCAACAGTTGGAACAGTTTTAACAAGTAATATTACAAGTAATGCATCTGACAGTATTAAGACAATCTACTATGCAGATTGCGTTGGCGTATTATTTAAGAAAGCCGGATTGAAGATCGGATATCTTGAGTTGGAAACACCGGGCTTAAGAGCACACAGCGGTGGTAGCCAGTATTCAGAGAATACTTTTACGTTTGAAGAAACAGATGTGTTATCTAACGAACTTATGCAGGAAGTATATACATATATTACAGAGCGTATTGAAGGATATAAGTATGGTGACCAGTATCTGTTGACCAAGCCTATTCCTCCTATGATGGCATCTAAGTTTAAGAAACCTATTTTCTCTGATTACGAAGAACAGGTAGAAGTTAAGATTCGTCGACAGATGGAGCACGAAGCTTTGAAGGCTGCACAGGGTAACTTGGATGATATTCTTGCAGAAGTTAACAGAGAATACGAAGAGTTGTTTGAAGCACATGGTATTGATGTTGCAGTTAACACACTTACCGATATGGAGAAGACAATCATTAAGGCTGTAGCTGAAGCAGAAGACAAAGAAACTTCTGTTTCCGATATTGCCAAGAAGATGCCCAGAACCATTACACCGGCTGAAGTAACTGAAATTTTAAATGGTTTGGTATCAAAGGGTGTTATGAAGCTTGTGGATGGAGCGGTTTACAAGTTATAAGAGTATCTGATAGGGTGCGTGTTATATTTTAATAATGTAAAATAGGGGATGGTACTTTTATAGGGTACCATCCTTTTTAGATAAAAGGAGAGCAAATATGTATTTTGTACCGGACGGAACGCAGGTGTGCGGATTTTATGAATGTGAAGATTGTGGAATGCGTTATTTGTCACTAAAAATAATGCCTGTAATGACTTGTCCATATTGCGGTGACGAGCCGGATATGGAGTTGGGGCCGGATGATGAGATGCCAACTAATACCGAGACGGCGAAGCTGATACGAGTGGTAGAAGGCGATGAAGTGGAGTTGATGGACGGTTTGCTTAGTCTTGCAATTACCGGCGGAGATGTGGATTGGATTTAAATAAAAGTACTTAAATGTTTTTAAAAATTCTGTTTTTAATATTAAAAACATAAGTTAGTCTGACAATGGTATATTAAGGGCGTATCCTCCTGGGATTGGAGGAAATATGCCTGATAAAGAAAGAAGAAAAGGAAAACATTTAACATTAACCGAACGGATGGAAATACAACAGGGGTTGCGTGAAGGATGCAGTTTTGCAGAGATAGCACTTCGAATCGGCTGCTCGCCGGATACTGTTTCCAAAGAAATCCGAAATCACCGCTATAAGAAAACACAGCTGTGTATTGCAAAACAGTATCGGAAACCAAACCGGTGTAAGTTTCGTGAAACCTGTAAAAGAAGAAATGTATGTGAGAAAAAGCCGGGCGAGAAATGTATGATTGTATGCAGGAAGTGTTTTAAGTGTAATGATAACTGTCCGCATTTTGTGGATGCACCATGCCCGATTGACCATAAGGCACCTTATGTCTGCAATGGATGTTCCAAGAGGCATTCCTGTCTGTTTCAACAATATCTGTATAATGCACAGACTGCGGACAGGGAGTATCAGGATAAACTGAAAGAATCCCGCAGTGGCATTGATTTAAGCAGGGATGAACTTGCATCCCTGGATGAGTTGGTAAGCCCGCTGATTAAAAAGGGACAGCCACTGGCGCACATCATGGAGACTCACAAAGATGAAATACCCTGCGGAATCAGAACACTGTACCGCTACATAGGAGAAGGCTATCTTACCGCCAGAAACATCGATATGCGACGTACTGTAAGGTATCGTAAAAGAAAGCATTATACGAAGCAGGTAAAGGTGAGTTTCAAGAAGAAAGCCGGACATAAGTATGAAGATTACCTTGCATATATGGAAAAGAATCCGGAATCAAGAGTGGTACAGATGGATACGGTGGAAGGAATCAAGGGCGGAAAACTTTTGCAAACCTTTCTGTGGCCGGAAAACAATCTGATGCTGGCATATCTGATAGATAGTAAAGAGATGGTCAATGCGGTAGGTATTTTTAACCGGTTGGAAGAATGTTTGGGAACGGAATTGTTCCGGGAACTGTTTTCGGTTGTATTAACGGATAACGGATGTGAGTTTGCAGATCCTGAAGTATTCGAGAGAGGTATTAACGGAGAACGGCGGACAAAACTGTTTTACTGTGAGCCGAGACATTCGGAGCAAAAGGGACAACTGGAAAAGAATCATGAGTATATAAGATATGTTTTACCCAAAGGAAGTTCCTTTGATGAATTGACGCAGGAAAAGGTGTTGTTGATGCTCAATCATATCAATAATACAACAAGGCCCAAACTTCATGGAAATACACCCATGAAGCAGGCCCTGAAGTCATTTGGTAAAAATGCAATGGATAAACTCGGACTTATTATTATCCAACCGGATGATATCTGTCTGAGCCCTGAACTAATGAAATAGAAAACAGGCAGGAGGATACGAAAAGGATAGCTTTGCTTAGAAGCGACCGGAAGTTACTCTTGCACTGTGATTTCCGGGAGTATTTTTCGTATACTCAAAAATCCATTCATTTTTGATAATTATAGTCTTCATTGAGAAGAAAAACAACAGAAAAAAGGGTTGAAAAGGACGAAAACAGAAGTTAGTCTTGCAAAAAGTTTCAGAAGGGATAAAACCAGAAGTTAGTTTTGCATTCAACT
>CAZQBM010000033.1:0-25613 GCA_964591945.1 uncultured Lachnospiraceae bacterium
GTAAAATATTATTTTATCTCCTTAACTCTGCGTTAAACTAGACTTTTGCGAAGAGTTGTCTGTACAAAAATACACTACTTTTATTCATATTAACTTATAATTACTGTTACATATTAACCTACTTAATATGCAATTATGTACACAATCTGTTTTAAAATGAAAAGGACCTTATCCAGGTCCCTCTCATTAAACACATTATTTTCTTCCGGCTGCATCAATAAAATTCTTTAATATTTCAACTGTACCATCAATTCCAAGAACACCACTATCAATAGATAAATTATAAGACGAAGCCTGGCCCCATTTTTTATTAGAATAATAATTATAATAGCTTCCACGCTGTTTGTCTTTCTTGGTGATCATATCTTTTGCTTCTTTTTCGGAAACATTATATTTCTCCATAATTCGCTTGATACGAACATCTAAATCCGCATAAATAAATATATTAATACATTCAGCCTGCTCGCTTAACGCATAATCCGCACAACGGCCTACAATTACGCAAGCTCCCTCTTTTGCTACTTCTTTAATGGTATCAAACTGCGCAAGAAAAACACGCTGTCCAATAGGCATATCAACATAAGCACCTGTGGAATATCCCATAGAATATGTATCCATTACAAGATTATATAAGAAAGAGTTTGTTGGTCTTTCATCATGATTCTTAATCATTTCTTCGCAAAAACCGCTTTCTTTTGCAGCGCGTGCCAATAATTCCTTATCATAACAGGGAATCCCATAGGTTTTCGCTAATTTTTCACCAATTTCATGTCCGCCGGAACCAAATTGTCTTCCGATTGTAATTATTGTATTACTATTCATATAAATGCCCCTCCATTAACTATGATTAACTTCAATACATTCTAAACCCCATCTAAATTATATCATAAAATATTGCATTTTTCGACTTGTATTTTATATTTATTACTCAAAAAATATCAGAATAATTCCACTGTATAAATCATCATTATTTTATCTTAATCTGACCAATAATTCCTCAAAATATTGCGGCAATGGCGCATCTACTTCAATATACTCACCACTTCTCGGATGTATGAATCCCAAAGTCTGCGCATGTAAAACCTGACCATTGGTATGATAAGGATCTTTAGCGCTTCCGTATACTGTATCACCTAACAAAGGATGTCCTTTACTGGCCATATGAACGCGTATCTGATGCGTTCTTCCGGTTTCTAATTGAAATTGCGCATAAGCATAACCTTTTAAAGGTTCTAAAATCTTATAATGCGTTATGGCTTCTCTTCCGTTTGGATTAATTGCCATCTTCTTACGTTCCGTAGGATGACGGCCAATTGGTGCATTTACAGTGCCCTCTCCATCCGGGAAATTTCCGGTAATGATGGCCTTATATACCCTTTTAATAGAATGCTCCTTTAGCTGTGCAGCAATGGATTGATGCGCAAAATCATTTTTACATATAATTAATGAACCTGTAGTATCGCGATCAATTCGATGAACAATGCCCGGACGCATCACTCCGTTTATGCCGGACAAATCGTCTTTACAATGATACATTAATGCATTCACCAAAGTACCTTCATAATGCCCGGCTGCAGGATGTACCACCATTCCTTTGGGCTTATTTACGACCAAAACATCCTTATCTTCGTATAAAATGTCCAAAGGGATGTTTTCGGCCTTTATTTCGGGTTCTACAGCCTCAGGAAGACATACAATAACCTCATCATCTGTTTTCAAAGACAAACTTGGCTTTACAAGTTTTCCGTTTACTGTAACATTTCCTTCTTTTATTAACTTTTGAAGATAGCTTCTGGATACCGTATCAATCCATTCGTTGATAGTTACATCCAAACGTTCCCCTTCCATTTCCACGGGAACCTGAAATCTTAATGTTTCCATTCAAACCTCAATTTCTAATCATTTACTTCTTCGTCATAATAAATTTGTTCCAGGGATTCTTTAATCAATTCCTTAGAAGGTGATACATCTACAACTGTTTTCCCTAATTTACGGATATAAACACAGTTTTCTTTTTTTATAATATCACCATCACTCTTCATCAAAATATCCATTAATTCATCAGGTGTTGAAAATGTTTCCGTAATAGAAAGTCCGAAAAATACGAACATATCACGAATTTCATAATATTCTTCCATAGAAATCAAATCTTTCTTCCATGAAAGGTAGGTTTGGCACACCAATGCCAGCGACATACAATCCGCAAAAGATAATTTTGAATCAGCCATTTTTATTAAATTATAAAAATCATTACCATATGCCGACAACGCTCTTTCTTTGGCAGTATCTTTTTCAATACGCTCCTTTATTACATTAAATCCGCGTTCTAAAAGCTCCCAAATTGCTGTTTCCTCACAATCAGTCAATTCATACATATTTGAAATCATCCATTCAAACATTGATGCCTTATGTGAAATTGCAAGTCTAAAAGCAGCTGCGATAGCATTCTGAAATTCCAAAGGTGACGCTTTCGATAAAACAGACACATCTGCATAAACAGCCTTAGGAAACAATTCTTTACGGGTAATTTCTCCATTATCATCTATCAATGGTCTGATTGTCACACCGTGAAATAAAGATTCCGCCGTCACCAGTACACAAATATAAGAACATTTACTTATATCGCTTGTTATATTCTTATATAATGTTTCCATTACAAAAGTATCCATTAATACAATAAATGTATAATCAGCATTCTTCTTGGTTATAAAATCACTAATGGAATCAGCATTTTTCTCTGAAAGATAAAATGCATCCTCTTTTGCAAAAGAATCAGCAAATGCCTTCCATGCATCATTTACTATATTTTCACTACAAATAACGGCCAAATTCCGGTCATTCAATTCGCATATATCTTTAAACACATTCCACTTTGTAACATCATCATAAAAATATATGCCAAATCGGCTGCTTCTATTTTTTTCAACATAAATTGTTTCGTACATAGTATTCTTCCTTTTAAAATTAACTTATTTATTTCATTTTTTATGTATAACATTCTTTTTTGAATATTTGTATGAATAACCCTTACATATATTCAAACGAAAAACTTCCCGTCCGCAGGCGGGAAGTTCATAAAACATATTAAATAAATTACTGAATATCAGGTACATCAATGGAACCGCTGAGAATTTCCTGAAAATCACCTGAAATATCAACAGACTTCGGTGTGATAATGAAGATATAGTGAGAAATCTTCTGCATATTACCAGACATCGCATAGCAAGAACCTGATGTAAAATCAATAATTCTCTGCGCAATATCAACATCCAAACCTTCCAAATTCAGTACAACAGTGCGATTACCTAATAAAGTATCTGTAATTTCTCTGCATTCTTCAATTGATGTAGGTTTAATAACACAAACTTTCATACCGCCTCCATTAGAATTATTATTTCTTTTATTCTGCTTCATCGGTGTTACTTTAGATAAGACTTTCTTAGGTTTCTCTTCAACATATTCATCTTCCTGTTTAGAAACAACTTCTTCTTCGGCAACACCATCATCATAATATCCTTCTTCGTCACCTTCGTATGCATTGTCATTTAACTGCATTGCATTTAAAAACTTGTCCATTACACCCATGTCTGTTCATTCTCCTTCATAACATAAACTTACTATATATTATAATTTCGTTCCCCAAAAATGCCGGTACCGACTCTTACATAAGTTGCGCCTTCTTCAATTGCAACCTCATAATCTCCGGTCATTCCCATCGATAATTCACCGACACTTATATTATCAGTTTTTTCGCTTTCTATGTCAACCATTAATTGCTTTAAATTTACAAAATGTTGACGATTTTCTTCGGGATTTTCTACATATGGTGCAATTGTCATCAATCCGCACACTTTTAGACCAGGCAAGTCAATTACCTCTTTATAAAAATCCAATACTTCTTCGGTCAACAATCCGAACTTAGTCTCTTCCTTGGCAACATTTACCTCTAAAAGTACTTTTACCGTAACATTCTTCTTTACGGCCTCTTTGCTGATCTCTTTCGCAAGCTTAATGGAATCAACACTGTGAATCATGTAAACCTTATCAACAATATATTTTACCTTATTTGTCTGCAAATGTCCGATCATATGCCAACGGATATCGTCAGGTAGTTTCTCGAACTTGTCCATTATTTCCTGAACTTTATTTTCACCAAAATCCCTGCAGCCGCACTCATAAATTTCCTGAAGCATTTCAACAGGTTTAGTCTTACTTACAGCAATTAGCGTTACGTCTTCTATCTTACGCCCCGCTCTTTCGCATGCATTATGGACATTATTTAAAACATTTGCATAATTTTCTTTTAAAACAGACTGACTCACGTTCAGTACCTGCCTTTCAATATATTTTACTCATATAACAACGCATCATCCGTTACGCTACTTGCATCCAAAACAATATAATCATATGCATTCAAACCGTACTCAGTATTTGATTTAACAATCGCATATTCATCGTTCTGATATAAAATGATTATCTGCCTGAAATCAGCGTATCCCTTATTCATATTATACACGCCAATCAAAGTAGCTTTCTTGCTAACGGCATACTTCTCACCGGAATCTTGACTAATCAGATAATCACCGATACGAAGGCTTTCATCACTTACATAATAATCCGTTTCTGTTTCATTATATACGGTAAGTTCAATTTCTTCCGCCGATAAAGTACCGTCTTCTTTGTATGCTTCTCTTACAAAAATATACGTACCATCATTTCCGGCTTCTTTACTCATAAAATCCTTTGGAATTAAGAAAAATTCCTGCTCAGCAATAGCAGAATTCGGAATCTTTAAGCCCTGTTCTTCTTCAGTAATCAATTCAATATCCACAAAACGTTCCGTACAGAAATTAACAACAGAATTATTTAAATTTAAAATACAAAAATAATCCTTGCCGCTGGTATAAATCTCTGTAGACGCCCAGGATACATCCTGCGTCTTTAAAAATTTCACCTGTACATATTCCGCTTCCTGTAATTCTTTCGCACGTTCCTCTGTAACAGGAATCACAATGGACCAGTTCTCGGAAGTAACAAACTTATAAACTGCATCTCCGGGTGCAACGAGCTCATTGTTAATTAACTGTGTTTTCTCATAATCCTTCTTTTCAAAGGTTTCTCCCGTCACTTCCTGCGGTTGCAAATCTTCAAATCCGTCCGTATGATAGACAATATATCCACTCTTGTTCGCATTGCAAAGCTTCACACCATAAGCAACCGTACCATTCTGTAATTCATCTATACTGTTTAAAATATTTAAATTCGCAAGTTTTAATGAAGTTCCCTGCAATTCATATTTAAAGCTGTATACATCTGAGAAATTGGATGGTTCAAAGTCTTTTACAAAACTTACAATATCTCCCTTTAACTGATTCAAATCCGCATCAGATAAGGTATTCTCACCCAAAGTATCAGATTGCAACATTTCGGTAAGCTTTCCGTTTCCGTCTACAGTATAAACCAAATCACCACAAGCAACCTTTTCAGACTCTCTGGCATAATAATTTACATAGCCGGCATCCTGGGTTGTAACAACTTCTTCATCACGTATTACAATACCGTTATATACATTGTTTACAGATAAAGAACCCATTTTAACTTCATAACCAACGACCGGATTAGAACGCATATAAAGAATCACGCAAATAAGAACATAGATTGCCATAACAATAAAAATCAGCATACCTATGTTAAAATTAATGGGTTTCTTATATTTTACAACTTTGTTTGTTCTTGCATTTGATGCCATAACTATACCTTTACGTCAAATGAATATATAATAATATTCATATAATAAAAAGCCCCGGAGCCCCGAGGCTTTCATTTTCATTTTCAATAAAATGTTTGAGAAACTTATATGTAAATCTTATAACTCAACCATTACTCTGTCTTTCAATGATTCAGGAATAGGTCCTTTTGATGTTGAAACGGAAAGGAACATATCCACATTGAACTTATCGCTGATTACTTCAAGGTCTGTAACAACCTTTTCTAAAGTATCCACTGTACAATTTGCCAATCCAAGGAAATTATCAAAATACATCTGCTGTAAATCGTGATCCTGTGAAATAATGCCTGTTAAAAATCCTACAAACGCATCACTGTTGTTCACAAGATACTCTGATACATTAATTAAACGAATCTTATTATTCAATTCATACATGTGTTTTGTGGAAGAATCAAGGAATACAACGTTACCTAAAATCTCCTTTACGTCTGCATTTACTTTCTCAAGTAATACCTTTGATTTTCCTTTACCATTATCGCCAATAATCATACGAACCATAATGACATACACCCCCATAGTATTATTTTACATTTCATATATAAAATGCATTTTCGGAAAAGAATTTTGCATTTTCCGTTCTTCTTAATTATAGTCGATATAGCCCAAAAAGACAACCTTTTTATGTTGATATATCGTTAAAATATTATGACTATTTCCCAGCCGCTTCCAAAAGCCTGTTCATATCGTTATATAGGTTCTCTCGCTTGTCGGCACGTAAAATAACCGATATATACGGATTGCCTGCATTATCCTTAATATAGAGAATTAAACAATTACCAGCAGCATTGGTAGTTCCGGTCTTACCGCCTAAAATAGTGATATTTTCCGGTGCTTCCACATTACCCATAAAATATTGATTCGTATTACGAATTTCAATAGTCTTCTGATTTCCCTGTGCGTCCTTATACACGGAAGTATAAGAAGTCAACTGAATAATCTCACGAAAACGCTCATATTGAATTACTTCGTTAAAAATCAAATACAAATCATAGGCGGTTGTATAATGATCCTCTTGGGTCAAACCGTGCGGATTACAGAAATTCGTATTGGTCGCACCCAATGCCTTGGCTTCTTCATTCATCATTGCATTGAAACTCTCTGCATCACCTGCAATATGTTCCGCAATAATTAACCCGACATCATTCGCTGAATAAATCAACAACACATTCAATGCCTGGTCTAAAGTAATGACATCCCCGGGCTTAAAACCATAAACCTGTGCACCGGATTCTGTGATTTTACAATTCTCGGTTACAACAATTTCATCCTGTAAATTGCCATATTTTAAAGCAACCAGGGCAGTCATAATCTTGGTAAGACTTGCCGGCGGAAGCTGCTCATAAATATTCTCAGCATATAAAATCTCTTTGTTATTTAAATCAAATAAACCCGAAGCATAAGAACTCTCAAGTTTAACGCCGGGCATCGTAATTTGTTCACGGGAATCAACACACAACTCTCCCGAAAAAGATGCCAAAGTATTTTCTTCAAAAGAACTGTTGGTTACCATATATGCGGAAGATGGCATTTGTCTGGAATATTCCATTCCGTACTCCGCAGACCCGCATCCTGTCATTGCCAACATAAAACATGCAATTAAAAGAATTGAAACTACTCTATTTGTACATTTCACGCCACTCTAAATCTCCTCTGTCCAAAGATTTTATCAGTAGTTCTGCCGTTGCAAGATTGGTTGCAAGCGGAATATTATGCATATCACATAATTTAACAACATTATTAACATCCGGCTCATGAGACTTCGGATTCAAAGGATCACGCAAGAAAATAACCAAGTCAATCTGGTTGTGTTCGATCTGCGCACCAATCTGCTTCTCACCGCCCAAATGTCCGGCCAAAAACTTATGAATGGTTAAGTTTGTAACCTCTTCTACTAATCTACCTGTAGTTCCGGTTGCAAACAATTCGTTTTTACATAAAATACCCCTGTATGCAATACAAAAATTCTGCATTAACTTCTTCTTCGCATCATGTGCAATCAAAGCAATATTCATAGTTTTTACCCCTCTCTATAACCCCTTCTAATTATTATATTTACGGATTGCCTGTAATCGTACATTTAAAACAAACCCCATTCCGATATACAGAGCAACCATTGATGTCAAACCCGCACTTACAAAAGGTAAAGGAATACCAGTATTAGGCATAAGACCCGTTGCAACACAGATATTCAGCGTTCCCTGGAATCCAATCAGGGCACCCATTCCGGCAGCAATAATTTTGCCGGCCATATCCTTTGCCTTATAAGCTATTATAACACATTCCACAGCAATTCCAACCACTAAAAGTACAACAAGGCAACCACCGATAAAACCTAATTCTTCACCAATAATGGTAAAAATAAAGTCTGTTTGCGGTTCAGAAATAAAATTGCCGTTCTTAACTGAATTCACGACATTATTATTCAATCCCTTGCCTGAAAGTTGTCCGGAACCAATGGCCATAACCGAATTCAACTGCTGATAAGCTTCCGTTGTCGCATAATCTTCCGGATGAAGCCATGCCATAATACGATTACGTTGATAATCTCTGATAATGGTCTGATCCGGCTGCAAAATCTGTATAAACAAAATAATAAAAGTCGGCACAGCCACACCCAGGATTCCAAATACATATTTATAGGATATTCCGCCCACAAAAAACATAGCACAAAATACAATAAAAATCATAATTGTGGTTGATAAATCAGGCTGATTCACAATCAGAAGCAACACCGGCGCAACCAACAGAATTGCAAAGAACAAAATCTTTATATCATTGATTTTTTCCTCATATTTCATTATAAACTTTGCATAGAACAGAATCAATAGAATTTTTGCCAATTCAGAAGGCTGAAACTGAATACCGATATCAAGCCAGCGCTGCGCACCGCTGACCTCTTTACCAAAGAATAAAACCAATAGCAAAAGTATCATATTGATGGCATAAATTACCCACCAAAACCTCAGAAATACGGCATAATCGAAGAGAGAAATTACAACCATCAGAAAAAGCCCCAGCAAAAACCCCATAAGTTGTTTTTGCTGAAGTTCTTTTTCGGCGCTGCCAACTGCAAGAATACCAAGGATACTGATTGCAATCAACATAATGACCAATTTAAAATCATAGTCTTTGATACGGTATTTTCTAAGCATTATTGTTCTCCATAAGCTTATTTGTTTCTCAAGTCCAAAATCGGTATATTTGCATAAAGTGTAGGTGTTTTGGTGTTGTTTATGCTCTTCATTCCGGTTTTGGAAATTTGTATTTCCATTGTATTTACATCAATCTTCATATATTTGGATATCACTTCCGCAATATCTGCCTTGATGCGTTCCAAAACCTCCGGCGAACAGTTAACACGGTCAGAAATTAAAAGAATTTTTAACCGATCCTTAGCAACCTCACTTGACTTTTTTCTTTTAAAAACAGAAAATATATTCTTCATTGACTACACCTCCTGTTTCTTCTTAAAAAGATCCGAAACTCTTGTCCAGAAAGTGACAGTCTTGGGAAATTCCATAGGCGGAACTTCAAGTCCCGTAACACGCTTGGTAATATTCATGTATGCAATTCCCGCATATGTATTGGAGCCTACCAACGGTTCACCCTGATTGGTAGCAATTACCACATTCTCATCATCAGGAACGAAGCCTAACAGAGGAATGGATAAAATATCTACCACATCATTGATGGACATCATATCACCGCGCTTAATCAAATCATTGCGGACACGATTTACCACCAAATCAATTTTATTAAAATCATTCGCTTCCAAAAGCCCGATAATTCTATCAGCATCTCGAATAGCCGATACTTCAGGCGTAGTTACCACAATAGCACGATCTGCCGCTGCGATAGCATTCTGAAAGCCCTGTTCAATGCCTGCCGGGCAATCCAATATAATATAATCATACTGCTCTTTTAAGGCAGCAATCATCTTCTTCATTTGTCCGGGATTTACCGAAGTTTTATCCCTGGTTTGTGCAGAAGGCATTAAATATAATGAGGGATACCTTTTATCCTTAATAAGTGCCTGTTTAATACGGCAATTCCCTTCTACAACATCTACAAGATTGTACACGATACGGTTTTCAAGTCCCATAACCACATCAAGGTTTCTCAAACCGATATCCGTATCAATCAAAACCACTTTTTTACCCAAAGATGCAAGACCTGTACCGACATTTGCTGAGGTTGTGGTCTTACCAACCCCGCCTTTACCTGACGTAACGACAATTACTTCACTCATACAATCCTCCATATTCTGCTTTCCATAGGGAAAGCAAACGTATTTAGAAATATTTGTCATCTGATATGTCTAGACAAGACTATTCAGTAATTCTTTGGTGATTTGATCTGTTATGATTTTTTTATCTTTTACATATGCAATCTTAGAATCAAAAGCAGATTTCTTAATCCACCGCGATACCTTTTTCCCTTGATGCTCATGTCTTCCAATACCAATTTTCTCGGGCATAAAATCCATCGCGGCAATCACGTAGTCATCTCCGTTGTCGATGCCGGCGTATGCCTCACCATACAGGCCACCGAAAATATAAATACTGTTGGTGGACATTACAACCGCATCTTCCGAAACATTTCCAAAGATCACAAGATCTTTATCCGCTCGGATGATTTCTCCTGCTTCAATACATCTTTTATAAAAGACAACTCTTTCGTTTCTCGGTATTAATTCTTTGACAGTTTCTACCACAACCTCCTGCTTTGACTCTTCTTCAACAACAGGCTGACTTTTATCCAGAAGATATACAATATCAAGCTGCGTATTCAAGGTAATTACATCTACAATCTGCGCCTCTTCTTCTTCTGACAATTCACGTCCTTCCAAAGACAATACAGTCTTAACATTACCAAAAAACTTTGCGGACTCACCGAATTTATTGCCTATTTCCGATAGAAGTTGTTCAAACTCCATCTCAGCATCGAGATATACGGTCATTCCGCCGGAAGTATTTTTAATTCTGACTGCATTCTTCATATCGCAATCTCCTTTTTAGTCTCCTGTTGTAGTGGCAGTCAGTGGTTGATCAGCCGTACCTGTAATAATTTCGTCTTCTTCTGCCAATCCGTAATAATACATTACGACATCCTTGGTGATTTGCGCAGCATAATCCGAGGTATAACCGTTTAAAACTCGAATTGCTATAGCGATTTCCGGATCTTCATAGGGGGCATATCCTACAAAAAGCGCATGGTCGGCGCGGGAACTTGTTTCCTGGGCGGTACCTGTTTTACCGGCAACATCAACGGCAACCGTTGAAAAATATGCCTTTTTCTGAACCACCTGACGCATACCTGCATGAATTGCATCCCATACATCATCATCCAATTCAATTTCATTTCGCAATTCTGCGCTATTATCAAACTGCAGATTACCGTTGGTGTCGGTAACTTTGTCAATCAACGTTAAATTATAAACCTTACCGTTGTTTGCAACTGCAGTGACATATCTTGCCAAACCAACTGTTGTGTAGGCGTGTGTACCCTGACCGATTGCTGAAGGTACAGGGAAAGCATCGGATACCTGAGGACTTGCTTCCGAAATTTCCACACCGGAAGGTTCACTCAAACCGAATAAATCAGTATATTTTGAAAGTGTATCAATTCCTATGTTTGCATTGTAACCGTCTTCATCCTGGGACATGCGATAACCCACCTCATAAAAGAAGCAGTTACAAGAATTCGCAATCGCTTCCGTAAGGTCTAAACGTCCGTGGGCGCCCGGATAAATCCAACATCTGTGAACAGTTCCGGTTAATTTATCAAAACTGCCTTCACACTTAATATCTTCATTTAAGGTAATAACATTTTCTTCCAAACCGGCAACAGAAACAAGCATTTTAAGCGTGGAACCCGGAGCACTTTTATTCTGGGTAGCATAATTCCACAAAGGTCTTGATAAATCGCTGTTTAAACGGGCAAGATATTCAGAATCTGCCGAATTTGCCAGTCGGTTATTATCATATCCGGGATAAGAAACCAACGCTTTAACATCACCGGTATTTACATCTGTAATAACACAGGAACCGGAACAAGGATCCAGGGCCAGCTGTGCAGGTGTAATCTCTAAATTAGAAATACAATCAATCATAAAATTGAAGGAAGAAATTCGTCCTGATTTCAAGCCGGTAATCTGTGATTCTTCCACATTAATCAAATCCTGGTCCCATAAAATAATACAAATCTGTTTTCCGGAAATGTTATTATTTGCAATCATGTATTTATACAATTTCTTGTTGAATTCCGAATTATTCTGCAAAGATTCAATGATATAATCCACCAAACCTGCATAAATTTCATCAGAGTCAGAATACTGTACTTCCAAATCAAGCTTTGTTGTATCAACCCAATTCATGGAAATTGCATAGTTCAAATATTCCTTCAAACTAATGGTTTCATCCTTAGTCCACGCAATGTATGTAGGATCCGTAGTGTCAATTTCATCACGAATTAAAACACCATGATTATCAGACATAAGCATCGACACGATGTAACTTTCATAATTCTGGTATTCTTTAGACAGCCGGTTATACGGAGTTGCGCTAACCATTAATTCATCATATAACTCAGCAGATACATTTTCTTTTTTAGTCAAAAACTTCTCATAAACCGCCTTTTCCGTCTCACTGGCATAACTCTGTGAGAAACGGGAAGTATCAATGACATTATTGTTAAAAAGTGCAAAATAAACATCATCAATGGGAATATACACATCCTTGGAATCTTCATCTTCAGGACTTACCTTGGTATTTCTGATTTTATTTACAAGAATACCCGCAATTTTTTGTTCCAGAATATTATAAACCGCAATCTGTAAATCCTTATCAATGGTTAAATAAATATCATTACCTGCAATAGGTTCCACATAATCCGCTGTTTCGATAATTTTACCCATATTATCTACATAAATAGTCTCTGAACCTTTCACACCCTGCAGATAACTTTCCATAGATTGCTCAATACCGGTTTTACCAACATAATCATTCAAAGAATAATTACTGTTTTCTTGCGATAAAACCGCATATTCATCCGTGGAAATTTTGCCGGTATAACCTATAATCTGTGAAAAATACACAGGATCGTTATATTTACGGATGGTATCCTGGGCAACGCTTACACCGGGTAAGACATCACTGTTCTCAATGACAACAGCCAGAGTTTCTTCCGAAACATCAGAAGCAACCGTAGTAACAATATACTTCTGATAGCTGTTTAACGACAAAGCATATCGAATGGTTATAATCTGGACAATTTCTTCCTTCGTATATCCGCCACCGGGAACAAAAGAAGAACTTACACCGGGTTCTTCATAATAACCAATACCGTATTTCTTACGGCTGCACAAATACTCAATAACATCATCCGGTGTGGCCGTTTTCTCATCATAATCCAAATCTGAAGTATACTTCTTGCCGTATACATCCGCAAGAAAACGCTGTAATTTGGTACCTTCCACCGTAAAAACATACTCTCCGTCTTCATTCACACGAATGTTAAAATCGCTGATTACTTCATCACCATTCTGTTCAATTAGCTTTATCAGGCGATAAATGGTATCATTGATGTTCGCATTCTTTTCACTACCGGACTCATAAACGTCCTCAAGCGTAATATTATAAGCCAGCTCATTATAAGCCAGCAAATTACCGTTACAATCATAAATGTTTCCTCGGGTGCTTGGTAGCGAACGCTCTCTGACGATTTTTAACTGAAAATTATTAAGATAATCTTCACCTTTGACAATCTGTAAATCAAACAATCTATATACAAGTGTAGAACAAAGAAGAATAAAGGCAATAAGAAGCACAAAAAGTCTGGATGAAATTACTGTAATAATTGATTCTTTCCATTTATTAAACAAGGGCTTCTACTCCTCTTTTCTCTTCTCAGCACGTCTAAACAAATCCGATATCAGTAACAACAACGGATAAAAGATAACTGCAACAAAAATAGTATACACCAACTCCGGTAAAATAATATTCAGGAAATAATAACCGAAGTCAAATCTACTCCTTAACAGGAACAACAACAGGTAAACAACTAATGAATACAGCAAATCACTGGCCGTAATCATAATTAAAGGCAATTTAATGTCATCAGGATAAAAGATATTATGGAATAAGCCGTTCATATATCCGATATACATATATAAAAGTGCATAAAATCCAATAACATCAAAGAAAAATATATCCATTAAAAGCCCACAGAAGAAACCGGTAAACACACCATATCGCTCTCCCTGCATAAAACCGGAGCAGGCAGTAAGAATAATCAAAAGATTAGGAACAATCCCTTGAATTGCAATAGCGCGAAAGACCGTACTTTGCAAAATAAACGATATGAAAATCAATATAACCGTAGTAATGACTTTTTTCATAATCCTGCCTTAATCAATGGTTTGCTTTAGTTCTGTAATCACCAGGACTTCGCTCAAATGCTCAAAGTCCACTGCCGGTGTAATATAGCCTGACTTAGTCAGGTTGTTGGAATCTACTTCTATGTAACTGATATATCCGATCAGAATTCCAGGCTGATAACGATCACTGATATCAGAAGTTACGACCTTATCACCTACTACCACCTGGTCATCCTCATCCACAAGCTGGCTGAAACGAATATAACCATTCTCCATAGTAGCCAAATCACCGCTTACAATCAAATTATCCGATGTAGATAAAACCGTCGCGCTGACATTTGACGTATCATCAATAATGGAGACAACCTGCGCCCAATTAGGTCCCGTTTCCACAACGCGTCCCACAAGTCCGCTGCCAGCCATAATATTCATATCAGGCTCTATGCCGTCATTGGACCCTTTATTAATTACAAAGGTATCAAACCAGTTATTGGAACCACCCATAATAATGCGTGCACCAACTTTATCGTAATCAGAATACTGCTGATCCAGGGCATAAAGTTCACGCAAGGTGTTTAGCTCATACTTATCCTGCATCAAAGCCGTATTTTCGATGGTAAGCTTGTCCACCTGCTGTTGCAAGGCTTCATTCTCGGCCAGCAAATCCTTGATTTGCGCCAAAAGTTCCGCTTTATCGGTCAAATATCCGCCTACTTTGCTCAAGCCGTTTTGAAAAGGCACAACGGTATAGCCCACAATAAAGTTTGCCGTATTAAATTTAAAATCAGTCATAAAGGTCAAACACATCAGCAAAACACATACTGCAGATAAAATCAAAATCCAATATTTTACCGGTAATTTGTACCTTTCTTTTTTTCTTTTTACAAGAGGGCTCATACTATCATCCTTTTATCGAACATATGCTACGGATTTAAATTTATCATTCTTGATAATCTCAGCAATTCCGTCAATAACGCTTTCTACAGCCTGATCCGCAACATTTACCTTAAGGCCTGTACCGTTGGCAAGAATGGTGCCGAAATCGCTTACCAAAGAACCTCCACCGGTCAAATAAAGTCCGTTTCGGTAGATATCTGCAGACAACTCGGGCGGAGTACGTTCCAGGATGATTTTTACATTATCGATAATAGTCTTAAAATGTTCTCTTAAACATTCATCTACCAACTCTGTAGGAATTTCACGTTCCATAGGAAGTCCCGAAACAATATCACGACCATAAACAACCGCTTTTTCCTTCTTCTGCTTTAATTCATGAAGGCTCATTTTAAGTTTCTCAGCAGACTTAAAACCAATCAAAAGATTGTATTCTCTACGAACCGCAGCACGAATAGCGTCATCAAACTTATATCCGCCGGTTTTAATCAATTTGCTTAAAACAATACCGCCCAGTGAAAGAATGGAAATTTCAGTAGTATTGTATCCTACGTCAACCACCATAACACCCTGGGAGTTCTTAACATCCACGCCAAGTCCGATACCGTTTGCAACTGCCTTTTCTACCATCATAATCTTCTTAGGCTTTAAGTTTGCATCTTTAATCAAATCATAAAAAGCACGCTTTTCAACTTCAGTTACGTCTGTAGGAACCGCAATATAGTATTCGCAATTTTTATAATTTCCTTTGGAAACATCATTGATAAAATATCTTAAAAGAACCTGCATATTCTTAATATCAGCGATAACACCGCTTGTCAAAGGATAGGTAACCTGAATATTGTCAGGTGCCTTTTCATACATTTCAAATGCAGAGTCTCCGTATGCAAAAACATTATTTTTATTCTCAATGGCAATCATATTCTTCTCAACCATAGTTGAAGAATTTCTGCCGTTAAAAATTCGGATAGTGCTTGTACCTAAATCGATACCGAAAACATTATTAGTCATAACGTTATACCTTTCTTTTGTAATTTATCTGCCTTTTGTGGCATATAGATTGCAAATAAACTTATTTTAAAATAATCATTTATTTCTTCGTATGAACATAGTTATTTTACCATAGAAAAAATATACTGTACACCAAATATGATGAAAAAATTTCGACTTATTTCGCAACCATAAAATGACATTCTACGTACAAAATCATCTTAATTTTGACATAAAATCACAAATAATCCGAAAGCTTTATCCAACTATTTACGCACAATTCTACCTGTTTCTTCATCCACTGCAAGAATTCCAGTATTTATTAATGATTGCATTGACATCATAATGCCGTATTTTGCGTGGGGCCAGGTGAGTCCACCCTGGAAATATACCGCATAAGGCGGTTTGATAGGCGCATCCGCACTTAACTCAATGGAAGAACCTGACACAAAAGCACCTGCAGCCATAATGACATCACTGTCGTACCCGGGCATTGCCCAAGGCTCTGCAAATACATGACTGTCTACCGGTGATGACTTCTGAATTCCCTGGCAAAAAGCAATGACTGCTTCAGGAGAACCAAGCGTAATAGCCTGAATAATGTCATGGCGTTCTTCTGCTCCTGTAGGAATTACAGGATATCCAAGTTTTTCATAAAGACTTGCTGCAAAAATTGCACCTTTTTCCGCATTGGCAACCACGGTAGGCGCAAGGAAAAATCCCTGATAAAAGTCTTTTAACACACCCAAAGATGCACCAACCTCTTTACCCAAACCGGGGGAAGTAAGTCTATAGGCAGCATTGTCGACACACTCCTGTTTGCCGGCAATATAACCGCCGATAGGAGCAAGTCCGCCACCGGGATTCTTAATCAGGGAACCGACTACCATATCCGCTCCAACATCAGAAGGCTCCAACGCTTCCACAAATTCACCGTAACAGTTATCTACCATACAAATTACGTCAGGTTTGATGTTTTTTACGAATTTAATTAATTCACCGATTTCTTTTACACCAAAAGACGGTCTGGTTTGATAACCCTTGGAACGCTGAATGGTAACAAGTTTCGTCTTTTCATTGATTGCCTTGGCAATATTATCGTAGTCAAAAGTACCGTCCGGCAACAAATCAACCTGCTTATAGCTAACGCCATATTCTTTTAAAGAACCCTTCGAATCACGAATGCCGATTACTTCTTCCAAGGTATCATACGGCTTACCCACAGGGCTTAAAAGTTCGTCTCCCGGACGTAAATTACTCATTAATGCAAGAGCAAGGGCATGGGTTCCACAGGTAATCTGGGGACGCACCAGAGCATCTTCCGTATGAAATACATCTGCATAAACACGCTCCAGGGTATCACGCCCGATATCGCTGTATCCGTAACCGCTTGTACCAAGCATACAAGCCTCACTGACCTGGTTCTTTTGCATAGCCGCAAGCACTTTCATTTGGTTGATTTCAGCCATTTTATCGATTTCGGCAAATCTTGGCTCCAATTCTTGTAAAACCTCAGATGCATAGTTATAAAGGGCGTCGGAAATGCCCATGTTTCTGTAAATATTTTCAGTCATTATTGTGTACCAAACCTTTGTAATTTATGTTTTTTTCTGATGATTTATCAATCAAATGATAAATATACATTAGAAAATACGATTCCATTTCATATTTGCTCATGTACCGTTTTGTTCATTTCGAGTGTCGTAATATTACAACTTACCTTCATCGTAAATCGCCCTAGAACCACCGATAAACTTCGCTCTGGTTCTTGCACAAACCACGTGTGCTTCCCCGATTTTATCAGAAGATAAGCGAACAGGCACAGCAACATCCTTTAAATGCATACCGATTAAGGTATCGCCGATATCCATACCGGCGTGAGCTTTGATATGTTCCACTGCCACAGGACTTGTAAAAGCATTATATGCCGCAGTCGCAAAGGAACCGCCGGCCTTAGGTTGTGGCATTACATTCACTTCTTCATACCCGTACTTCTCTGCCACCTCGGCTTCAAGAATCAAAGCACGGTTTAAGTGTTCGCAGCATTGGGCCGCGAGATAAACGTTAGCTTCCTTAGTAGCTGTATAAATGCCTTCAAAAAGACTCTCTGCCAATTCCGGACTTGAAAAAGAACCGATTCCCTGCCCTGCCACTTCACTGGTAGAACAGCCGATAACAAGAAGCTGCCCTTCTCTAATCTTGGAAACTTCTATGAGTTCTTTCGTTAAATTGTAGCCTTGTTGTTTTATATTTTCTAAATTCATACTTTTTATCCTTATAAAATATATTTAATATTATATATTATTGTATTTTATCAACATATGTCCCAGTAACCGCATATTGATAACCATAAGAAAAACGAATACTATCAATTTTAACTAAAACTGTTTCGCCTTCTTTGATATTCAAAATAGGGTCATCCTCGGAAATTAATTCACTGGCTTGTTCCGGTGTTATGATTCCCTGTGTTGCTTCTTCAATAACAAGAAGCACCGAAATATTTGCTTTATGTGTAAGGTCAGGTCCTTGATAAATAATACCGGCAAAGGAATCAAAAGAAGCTGTAACCCAAACAGTCTTGCCCTTTATATTTTCACCATTATTAAATGCAGTTACGGCATCTGTTAATGTCTCATAATCTGCAGTCAATTCCGGCTCTTTTTCACAACCGCCTAACATACCCACAAACAAAAACACCGATAAAACTAATATAATTCGTTTGATACCTTTATTCATTACACATTCTCCTTTACACAATATCTTTCTTTTTTAAATACTCCATCATCTCTTCAAACACCGCATCATCATTATGCCCGAATTCACTTTTATCAAGCCATTTTACGTCCTTTTCACGCTTAAACCAGGTAATTTGGCGTTTCGCAAAATGCCTGGTGTCACGCTTTAAGATATAAACCGCTTCCTCTAAGGAAATCTCACCCTCTAAATATGCCAGAATTTCCTTATATCCCAAGCCTTGCATGGATATATAATTGCGGTTCAAGCCTTCCGCCTGTAAGGCTTTTACCTCGTCAATCAGGCCTTTTTCCAACATAATATCGATTCGTTTCTCGATACGCTCATATAAAAGCTTTCTATCGTCTGTTAACACGAAAAAAGCGTAATTGTAAGGCGATTCCTTTTCAGCCTGTTCTGCATTATGTGCAGAAATCTTCTCATGATGGGTCTCATAAAACTCCAAAGCACGAATGACTCTTTTCACATTTCCTGCCGGAATTGCTTCAGCAGACTCGGGATCTACAGCTTTTAACCGTTCATGAAGCATTTCCTTGCCGAATTCATCCGCAAATCGCTGCAATTCATCACGTAATTGGGTATTGGCTTCTTCCTCTTCCTTAAACTCAATATCATATAAAAGAGACTGGATATAAAAACCGGTTCCGCCTACCAGAATAGGAACTTTTCCCTTTGCATAGATTTCTGCCATTGCTTCTTTTGCCATGGTTTGAAATCGTACAATGTTAAATTCTTCCGTCGGCTCCAGCACATCAATTAAGTAATGTTTTATGCCTTGCATTTCATCTGGCATTATTTTCGCAGAACCGATATCCATGCGTTTATACACCTGCATGGAATCCGCAGAAATAATTTCACCGCCAACAGCCTTGGCAAGTCGTATGGAATTGTCTGTTTTGCCCACTGCCGTAGGGCCGGCAAGGATGATTAATTTTGGTTTCTGCATTTTTACTCCGATTTTAAAAGGTTGACACTCCAATTATTACAAAATGTTTGCTTTCTTCATCCACAAAAAAGCACGATAAGATCCATCATAATAGTCGTAACTTATCACTGTATAGTCATCTAAGCTTCCGTCAACAGCATAATAATACCAATCACATACCGGAAATGCACCATATGCTGTACTCTTACTATAATCACTTACTTTTGCACCATATCCATATAAAAAACCATATTTATGTCTTGATAAAGACAAAATTTCTTTATAATCCATATTTGTATAATTTTGTTCCAAATATGCAATTTCTTCCAATTCTTCTTCTGTATACGTCAAACCGTAATATGAAGAATTTTCAATATATTTATTCCACTCAGGACGATTACCGACCCAAGTGCCATCAGAATAATAAGTTCCGGTTTTTTCAATCAGTATATAATCTTTTAGATCCTCCATAAAAATATCATATTCTTCAGGATCCTTTATTTCATACGATATGATACTTCTGTATCCAAAGGGTTCTTTACAATAAAAATAACGTAAATTTTCTGCACATTCCGGCACATCAGTATAAATAAATCCACCTTCCGCAATAAATTCATCCACGGAACTAAATTCTGTTTTTTCACCGGGGAAGTTAATTTTATATATTATTACTAATGTCAGCACTAGAGCCAAAAATAATGCACAAATAATTCCTAAAGTAGTGGCTAATCTTTTTAATACGCTTTTGTTTTTCATAATGATTTGCCTTTCATTCAATAATATAAGCTTATATTTATTTTACAACGTTGTTAAAAACATGCATATTTAATAGCAACAAATCTTCCGGTTTCTTCATTCACAAGTATGGCTTCATATGTACCATCGAAAGTCTGAAAATATAAAACATTATACTCTTTTATATCGTCTTCTACGACATAATCATACCAATCGCGAATTTGAAACACATCATCCATATGTTCATCTTTATTAGTCATACACTCACTTACCGTTCTGTCACTATGAATTTGAAATTCATTTGCTTCCAGGTATGCATCAAAATCTTTTTTATCATTGATTACAAAGGAATATGCACTTTCTACGGTAAAAAACATATCATTACAGTAATATTTGATATCGGTTGCATTTTCAGGTATATCTATCAACACAACACCGCCATATTCATCAAATTCCTCAACCGAAGCAAACTTAGTCTTAATATGCGGAAGTAAAGGTACAATAATCAAAATTGCAAAAATGAAAAATACACATCCAAGGGCAATCAGAAACCTCACAAGACAGCTTCCGCGTTTCTTTTTCTTCTTTCCTTTATTAGGTTCCATTGTTTCTTCTGCGCTATTTTGTTCCATTGTATGTTCCAGCTTGGTTTCTTCCATCATTTTTTCCTGCATAATGAACCTCATTTCTTTCTGTAAAAATCATTTACACTTTTGTATAACAAACTATAGTTATATTTATTCTTTTTTTATACAATTCTCTTAAACTTCTTCTCAATCTCATACTTGGTCATGGAAAACATCGTGGGTCTTCCGTGGGGACACTGATAAGGATTCTCCAAGGTTAAAAGCTGATCTAACAATACTGATACTTCCTCAAAAGTCATTGTATTATTGCCCTTTACCGCAGCTTTACAAGCCATAGTTGCAATTCTGTCCTCGATGATTTCAATGCGGTTAGCAGAATGTACCTGCGCCAATTCTTCCAAAATGGCAAGAAACATTTCTTTTGCATCCGCGCCGTATAAATCTAACGGAATGGCTCGAAGCATTAATTCATTACCGCCAAAGGAATCAATCTCAAAGCCAAAGCCTTCAAAGACTTCCTTGTGCTCCTCATAAACCAATGCATCTCCCGGGGAAAGACTCACTACAACGGCAGGTGCCAGATTCTGTGAAAGAATCTCTTTCTCACGGAATTTTGCCATAAAAGCTTCAAACTTTACTTTTTCATGAGCCGCATGCTGATCCATTACATAAAGCTTATCTTCAAATTCAATGAGCCAATAGGTTTTAAATACCTGTCCTAAAACCTTGAATTCACGACGTTTCTCTTCTGTCAGGAGTTTTTCTTCAAACAAATCCATCTGTTCAGGCTTTTCAATGATCATTTCCTGTGCGAACGGTGATACAGGTTTGTTTGAAACTGCATTCGAATGGTCTAAAACAGTCAATTTACTTGCATCTGCCGAATTAATATCTGTCAACGCATTCGAATCTATATCAGAATCACCTTCGTTTGATTCACGATTTACACCTGATTCATCAGTTTCAACCTTCATATTTTCATCTTCTTCATCCGCAAAGAACAAATCACTCTCGAAACGTTTCTTTTCAGGCATTACTCCTATTGTCGGATTTAATTTGATTTCCGGATTGGAGAAAGGTCTTTTTACTGAAGTAAGGTCAATATAATCTTTTTTCTTTTCCTCTACAGAATTTTCAGCAGACGTAATGGACGGTTTGTTAGCCAAATTCTCGGTTTCAGGCACCTGCGCTCCGCCTTTATCCGCACGAACACGCTCCGCTTCGCACTCTTTCCAGTCTTTTAAACGTTCCTTTTCAAAAGGTTCCGGCGTAGTAATGCGTTCCTCCGCCACTTCTTCCTTCACAAGTTTTGCTTCCGGAATCATTTCCTTGCTGCTTAAACTGTTATGAATGCTGTCTACCAGTGCACGCACCAACTGCTCCTGATTCGACATACGAACCTGCATTTTAGTCGGGTGCACATTTACGTCCAACGCCGTAGTATCCACATTGATATGCAGCACACAGAAAGGAAATTGATGTTGCATCATAAAGCCTTTGTAACCTTCTTCAATCCCTTTTGATATAAAATTGCTGCGTACATAACGTCTATTTACAAAATAATTCTCAAAAGCGCGGTTTGCGCGAGATAATTCAGGTTTTCCAAGATAGCCTTCAATCGTAATACCGTCCTGCTCCACATTCACAGGAATCAACGCCTTCGTAGTATCACGTCCGTAAATACGGTAAATCACTTCTTTTAAATCGCCGTTACCGGAAGTATGGAACTTCACGGCATTATTTACCACAAGCTTAAAAGACATTGCCGGCATACTCAGTGCCATATGCTGCATTAACTCAACAATATGGGTTCCTTCTGTCATAGCAGACTTTAAGAACTTCTTTCTTGCAGGAGTATTATAAAAAAGATTACGCACCAGAATCGTGGTGCCATCCGGCGCTCCCACTTCTTCCAATTCCTTCTGTACACCACCTTCAATGACAATTCTGGTTCCGGTCAAAGAATCCTTGGTCTTGGTAATCATTTCCACCTGGGCTACCGCAGAAATACTGGCAAGCGCCTCGCCACGGAATCCTAAAGTCTGCAAGTAAAAAAGGTCCGCATCAGACTCGATTTTACTGGTTGCATGACGAAGAAAAGCCTTAGGCAACTGGCTTGCATCTATACCGCAACCATCGTCGGTAATACGAATCAAATCAATACCACCGCCTTTGATTTCCACGGTAATCGCCTTCGCCCCGGCATCCATGGCATTTTCCACCAGTTCTTTTACCACGCTGGCAGGCTTTTCTACCACTTCACCGGCAGCAATTTTATCAATTGTCTGACTATCCAGTAACTTAATTTCAGGCATTTATCCGATGTGTCCTTTCATAAAAAATCATATTTCAAAATTACAAACAAAAATATCTGTCAAAAATACAGAAAACAATATCCATATTACATCAATAAACATTTATTATGCATTTACCAAATAAACGGCAAATACAGAACGCCGGTGGCAAAAAGCACAATCAATGTAATAATAATTCCAACAGCCCAACAGGACCCAAAAATAATCCAAAACACCTTCATATTCATAGGATTTGCTTTCTTTACGCTTTCTTCAAAAAAGGCATCCATACGGGCAGTTTCTGCTTCTCCAAAGTTTCTTCTGATAAAATCCGGATCGTATTTATCAATATTTCTGTCGTAACTCTTCTTATATACGTATTTTACGCCTTTATGTGCCTTGGCTGTATTATTGTAATATCTGTAATCATAATAAATTACAAAGAATGCAAGCACCGCTTCCAAACTCTCATATCCGTCCACAAAATGAATCATATAATTGTCTTTATTATCCGCAATAACACGATTAGACTTGGTCAACTGGCCAACAACGGTTTCACCGTCATAAAAGGTTACATATTCCATGGTGCCAAGAACTCTTCTGTAACCCACAATCAACTTTCCAAAATATTCCAGGCAAATCTGTGCTTTTAAAATAGCGGTCTTTTCAAGATAAAAGGCACCAACTTCATTACCACCCATATCAACAACACCATAGCGTTCAAATTCCTGGTCACCGGTAAACAAATAATTGTAAGGCAAGAACTGGGATACCATATTCTGTGCCGTTTCATACTTCGTAGTATAAATCATATTACCCTGTGCATCCATTAAATGAAACTCTTTCAAATGAATAGGTCCCCAGGGCGCATCTGCGGTGTAAATCACCTGATTGTCCTTGCTGATTTCAAATCTGTTTACTTTAACTGATGATGTTTGATTAATTCCTAAAATCATATTATTCCTCCTATAAAACACCTGTGAAGTTTGTCATTTCTTACGACAACCCAATTATATCTACATATATAACACCAGACAGAGTTTTACTAAGTCGCAAAAAAATACTATTTTTTCTCCACAACTCCCATAATCGTTTTACCACAATATTTACAGGTATAATTTGCATCCACCGCCCCGACAATAGGCGCATTGCAATGCGGGCAGGCGTCTTTAACGATTTTACGTGCAAGGGCAACACGCAGGTTGCCTTCATTCATATCCAAGGTACAATTTTTCAGGTATCCAAAGCGCATGGCTCGGCGGATTGTTCGAATCCCCATACTTGGATACATCTTTTTGCGAACAATGGGAACCTCCATAATATTCACAAAAGGCTGCTTACATCTCTCAAAAAAATATCCGCAGGGCTCAAGTATCATAACACTGTTTGATCGTGTAAAACCAATGATCACCACAGGCGTTAACACCAGCATAGTCATAATGCCCATAATGACCAAATCCTTCAAATCATTTTGAATATTTTCTGCAGTAGTCGGTGCCTGACCGGATTCAATCATCTCATATTGATATTCTTTGATATAATCCTCATCATTTACCTTAGAAGCATTATCAAGACTCATAAAAAGGCAAATTACCATAACCGCAACCCCCATAGCCGGTCCAAATAAAAACAGAATCTTCTTCAATGGATATGCTTTTTTATTATAAAAACTGACATTATGGTTCTCATAGGCACGTTCATTAGAAATACTATAAAAACCATCTTTGGTCAAAACTTTGGCAAACAAATCAGAACTTCCGCAATATTTACAACTTCCCGTAAAATATTCTTTTTTTTCAATGATTGCACCGCAGTTTCGGCATTCACAGGTAGTCGTTTTACTATTTAATACAATCGTTGCCTTGTTATTAACACTTTGTACTTTATAATTTTTCATATAAAGCAGCGGAAAAAAGCCTAACTGAACCCGAATCCACCAAGAAGGAATTCCTGTAGTCTTCTCTAACTCCGTAAAGGAAACATAGCCATCCAAATTCCCTTCAAAATAGCCGGAATAAAACACCGCATCTTCGATCCAACGCTTGGATATGCCCGCAATCAGTAACAGAATTGCAGCAAGCGGAAGTCGAATCACACTCCCCCAAAAAGAGTTTGCATAGAGTACAGTTTCCCAATCATTCCAATAGGTACTGATTAGGGATAAAATATTCCACGTTGACACCAAAACCCAAAGACAACCAATCACATTAAATATTACATTTTTAATTTTATAAATAAGAATTGCTTTGTTCCTTAAATACATATAAAT
>CAZQBM010000034.1:0-25556 GCA_964591945.1 uncultured Lachnospiraceae bacterium
AGGTTATATATGGGTTTTAGTTTATCCAACTTAATTTCATATGGCACAACCACGCCGGTAAGCGATACTTCCGGTGTTTCAAGTAGTGTCCAGGCACAGTTGGATAAAGGGATGGCAGCATTAAAAAGTATGTCTCCGGGTGAAACCTTACAAGGTGAAGTTGTCTCGGTGAACGGTAATGAAGTGACGTTAAAAATTGCGGATAATGCAGTTATTTCTGCTAAATTGGAACAGAGTATGAATGTTGCAGTCGGACAGAAGATGATGTTTGAAATCAGCAATAACAGCAATGGACAGGTGGCCTTAAGGGCTTTGTTTACCAATCTTGCGCAGGAGCAGTTGGCGACAAATGCCTTACAAATGGCAGGAATTGAAACCAACGGACAGACTGCACAAATGATATCGGGGCTTATGAAAGAAGGTATGCCCATTGATATGCAGACGCTTCAAAGTGTGTATCGTGATATCGTGAAATATCCCGAAACGGACCAGTCTTTGCTGGTACATATGCATAAAATCGGTATGGAGACTACACCTCAGAATGTGGAGCAGTTTCAGGCACTTGTAAATTATGAAGAGCGTGTGGCCGGCACCATCAATGAATTAATTCATGAGATTCCGGGCGAACTGAAAAATATGGCGCAAAACGGCGATATGGATAAGGTTATGGCGGTGACGCAGGAATTGGTGTCTTTGATTTCCGAACATGAAGCCATGACAACTCCGGAAGGTATGCAAAGTACGGTTTTGAATAGTGAAGCTACCGCTGAAAATGTAAGCGGTCAGAATGGCGAAGTTCAAAATACTGTAGCAGGAAATAACGCGGAAGGCACGGTAGTATCCCAAACAGGCGAAGATGCGACTGTACAACAGTCTGCTATGGATAAGGCCCTGGCGGCTTTGGAAGAGGCTTTAAATCCGCAGAATCAGGCGCATACATTGGTGGATGGTGATGAAACGCTTAATGCTTTAAGCGGTACAAATATTGAAGATGCTGCAGTGTTGAATGCAAACGACAAAATTCTATCCGGCGTTTTAACGAAGGCGGAATATACAGAATTAGCGAATGTTCTGGAGCAGAGCGGATTTTCTAAAGAGGCGGTTGCTTTGGTGAAGAACGGTAATTTGCCCTTGAATGAGCTTTTTACCGCATTGAAAGCGGAATTAGCGGGGAAAGATGCTGCAGTGGCCGGGAAACTATGGGATAATCAGGCGTTTAGTAAGCTTATGACCAAACAATTGCAGTCAGCATGGCTTTTGGATCCGGCAGAAGTAGAAAACGGTAAAAATGTCACAGACTTTTATAATCGTATTAATCAGCAGGTGAATTCGGTTATCAGTTCCATGTCACAGTCTTTGGCGGAAAGTTCGGTTTTAACCCAGAGTCTCCAGCAGTTTCAGGAGAATGTGGATTTCTTAAATAACTTAAATCAATTTATGCCTTATGTGCAGTTGCCATTAAAGATGAACGGTCATTCTGCTACCGGTGATTTGATTGTCTATGCGGATAAAAAGAGCCTCGCAGCAGGAAAAGATACTGTAAGTGCTGCTTTGCATTTGGATATGCAGCATTTGGGTATGGTTGATGTGTTTGTGAAAATGCAGGATAAAAATGTCACTACGGATTTTTGCCTTGAAAATGAGGAAACTTTGAATTTTATTGCGGAACATATTGATATTTTAAGTGAACGTCTTGAACGACGCGGTTATAATTTAAACACTCAGATGAAGGTAAAAGATACGCAGATGTCTTTGAAAGAAGATATTTTACCGCAAACACCGGGCAGTGATTTATCAGTGGATTCCTCTGTTGGAGGCACGACTGCAATTTATCGTTTTGATGTGCGGGCGTAGGTGTTTGATTGTTTGTTGCCGAATAATGAAAGGCAATCTATTGAATAAGCAGAGATTTCTGAAATGAGGAATGAATATGCAGAATCAGAAACCAAAAAGAAAACAAGCCATCGCTTTGGAATACAATCCCAGTGAAGATGCGCCGAAAGTCATTGCGTCGGGGCAGGGAGCTTTGGCAGAACGTATTATAGAAAAAGCAAAAGAGTCGAATGTGCCGCTTCATCGTGATGATAAGCTGGCCGATACATTGTCCCGATTGGAAATTGGGGAAATGATACCACCCGAATTATATGAGGTGGTGGCGGAAATCCTTGTGTTTGTGGATGCTATGGATAAGATTCGCCAAAAAGAATTGGATCAGAGGAGGAAGTAATATTAACAAGAGGCAGACCGGAACAGAGTATGAAACACTTGCGGTAGCATATCTTGAGAAATGTGATGTCAGAATTGTGGAGCGTAATTTCAGAAATCGCTTTGGAGAAATTGATATCATTGGATATGATGGAGAGTATCTGGTTTTCTTTGAGGTAAAATATCGCAGGGACGAAAGAAAAGGAAGCCCGATTGAGGCTGTATCACCAAAGAAGTGCCATACAATTTGCAGGGTGGCGGATTATTACAGGATGAAAAACGGTATCGGCGATTTCTCGCCTATGCGTTTCGATGTAGTTGCAATCTGCGGTGATAAAATAGAGTGGTTTCGGAATGCGTTTGCATATTGTTAATTTCTCTGCGCCGTATAAAATGCATGAGAAAAGAGATGATGGTCTTTGAGACAGGAAAAAATAAAGAAAAGAAAAATCAAGGCAGGAAGAGTAATCCCGTGGCTTCTTGTGATTGCTGTACTTTTTACGGGCTGTTTTTTGTTTGGATATTATCATAATAATGCGGAAGCTGATTTTATATCGGATATTAAGACAATTTTTAAGTTGAACGATGCAAAAGAGAGCGTAGCTTTAGAGAATACGGAAAATGAGCAGCTGAGTAGTGAATTAGTGAGCGATGGCGGTAATCAGGGAGGAGATGCATTGCAAACGGAGAATGATGCATCGCAATTTAGCGCACTTCCGACAGAGCCTGAAGCATTAAAAGAATATCTGATTTCACAAACCACTGCTGAGGGCCGTATGCGTGCAGTACCCAAAGAGGTACCGCCTGCTGTAAAAGGCATATATGTCACAGGCCCCGTAGCCGGACATGAGCGTATGGAAGAGATTATTCAGCTGGTGGAAGAAACTGAGCTAAATGCCGTAGTAATCGATGTAAAAAATGACGACGGTTATATCACCTATGCTATGAGCAGTGAGACGGCAGAGGCCTTGGGAGCAAGGGTAAAATACGTGAAAGATATGCCTGCTTTGGTAGAACGCCTGCATGAGAAAGGTATTTATGTGATTGCCCGCATTGTTGCATTTCGCGACCCGCATCTTGCAGAGGCTAAGCCGGAATGGAGTGTTCATCGCACCAACGGAAGCATCTATTATGATAACAGCGGACTTGCCTGGGTAAATCCTTATAAAAGAGAAGTTTGGGACTATTTGATTGAAGTTGCAGAATGTGCGGTGGCTGACGGTTTTGATGAAATTCAGTTTGATTATGTGCGTTTTTCGACGGAAATTAAGTCCGGCGAAGTAGACTACGGAGAAGATTCCGCAACGGTATCCAAGACCGAGATTATCACACAATTTACCCAGTATGCCCATGATCAAATTTCGCCTTTGGGTGTATATGTGTCCGCGGATGTATTCGGTACGATTATAGATAATTCTTATGACAGCGGTATTGTAGGACAGGATTATGCGTCAATCAGCAGTAATCTGGATGTGATTTGTCCGATGATTTACCCTTCCCACTATGCTTCAGGTGTTTATAACCAGAAGTATCCAAATAGTGCGCCCTATGAAATGATTGCAGGCGCAATGCAGGCTTCAGAGACGAAGTTGTCCGGGCTTTCTGAGGCAGAAAGGCCTATCGTACGCCCCTGGCTTCAGGATTTTACGGCGAGTTGGATTAAGCCTTACCATGCTTATGGTGCCAAAGAGGTTCGTGAACAAATTCAGGCGGTGTATGATGCCGGTTATACGGAGTGGATTCTTTGGAATGCATCGAACCGTTATACGAAGGAAGCATTGTTGCCGGCGGAGACGGATGCGGTAACCGGTGCTGATATGAATGAAAGTAAGCAAGAGTAAAGACGAATTGATTGCCTAATATAGTTATAGTATAATTGACAAATAGTGTTAGGAATTTTATAATAAGTGGCAGTGCTTCCATATTTTATATAAGTATTGGAATGATTTGAACCATTATGCGTGGTAAATTTGCCGGCATATAAAATATGCAATAAGAAACGGAGAATACGAAAATGACAATTTATGACGAGTTGCAGGCGAGAGGTTTGCTTGCACAGTTAACGGATGAAGAAGAAATCAAGGAGCTTATCAATAACGGAAAAGCAACTTTTTATATTGGTTTTGACCCTACGGCAGACAGTCTTCACGTAGGACATTTTATGGCACTTTGCTTAATGAAGCGCCTTCAGATGGCAGGTAACAAGCCTATCGCATTGATTGGTGGCGGTACCGGTATGATTGGTGACCCTTCCGGCAAGTCTGATATGCGTAAAATGATGACCAAGGAAACCATCCAGCACAATTGCGACTGCTTTAAGGAGCAGATGAGCAAGTTTATTGATTTTAGCAATGGCAAGGCTATGATGGTAAACAATGCGGATTGGTTGCTTGACTTAAATTATGTTGAATTTTTAAGAGAAGTAGGTCCCCATTTCTCCGTAAACAGAATGCTTACCGCAGAGTGCTACAAGCAGAGAATGGAAAAAGGCTTAAGCTTTTTAGAGTTTAACTATATGATTATGCAGAGCTACGACTTCCTTATGTTGTACGAGAAATACGGCTGTAACATGCAGTTCGGCGGTGATGACCAGTGGAGTAACATGCTTGGCGGTACCGAGCTTATTCGTCGTAAATTAGGTAAGGATGCATATGCTATGACCATTACCTTGCTTCTTAACTCAGAAGGCAAGAAGATGGGTAAAACAGAGAAAGGTGCTGTTTGGTTAGATGCAAACAAGACTTCACCGTTCGAATTCTATCAGTACTGGAGAAATATCGGCGATGCGGATGTTTTAAAATGTATCCGTATGCTTACCTTCCTTCCTTTGGAAGAAATCGATAAAATGAGTGACTGGGAAGGCAGTCAGTTAAATACAGCTAAGGAAATCCTTGCTTTTGAATTAACCAAGATGATTCATGGTGAAGAAGAAGCACAGAAGGCACAGGAAGCTTCCAAGGCGTTATTTGGCGGTGGCGGAAATAATGCTAATATGCCTACCTACACTTTACAGGAAGAAGACTACAGAGACGGTAGCATCGACTTAATCGGTATTCTTGCAAGTGCAAAGCTTGTTCCTACCAGAAGCGAAGGCCGTCGTGCCATTGAACAGGGCGGTGTAGCCGTTAATGATGAAAAGATTACCGATATTAAGAAGGTTTACACCAAGGAAGAAATCGGTGCCGGCGAATTCATTGTAAGACGCGGTAAGAAGAATTTCTGTAAAATCCTTGTTTAGTGTGGTGCATAGTGAATTGTCGTAATGATTTATTGCATTGTATAAACAAATAGAATAAAAAATATTAGAATGCAGGAGTATGAGGGTACTTCTGCATTTTTTATGCCTTAAATCTGTGTGACAACTTTATTTGTCATTTTTTATAAAAATGTATTGACAACTTTCTTTGTCAATGCTATATTGTGGTTGACAAGGAAAGTTGTCAAGTTGCAAATGAAAGACGTCAAAGTGCAAAAAATAACTGTCAAAAATATTTTATGAATATATCTGTGGCAGAAAAGGATTACTGCACAAGACAAATTGCAATTTGAAATGTTTAATCAGTGTGAGAGGAGACTTTGAAAATGGAAGAGAATATGGTTGTGAATGAAGTAATAACCGAAGCACCGCAGGAAGCCGGACCTGACAAAGCAGGGTGGATTAAGGAAATGAAGAAGGCGGCGACTAAGATTGGCTGGAAATATTTTGTATTCGGTCTTGCGGTTATTATTGCACAGAATGTATATGCATTATTATTGCCGGAGAAATATTACACTGAATCCTGGGCAAACTTTTTAATGATTATTATTCCGACTTACTGTATCGGATTTCCCCTTTTGTGTTTATTGGTACATAAGATGCCCAAAGTACAGATTGAGAAAAAGAAGATGGGCTTTTGGAAGATTGTATTAACTATTATTATCGGCAGTGGTATCTGCGGTGTGGGTATGGTAGTCGGTACGGTGGTCAGTGAATTGATTACAATGCCTTTCGGTGTCAGTGCGGCCAACAATAATACTTTAAGTAATTTGATGATTCAGTCTAATGCATTTTGGAGAATTTTTACGGTTGGTATTTGTGCACCCATTTTTGAAGAGTTGATTTTTAGAAAGTTATTAATTGACCGTGTGATTAAATATGGTGAGTTTTGTGCCATTATGATGTCTGGTCTTATGTTTGGTTTGTTCCATGGTAACTTTGCACAGTTCTTCTTTGCAACAGGCCTTGGTATGTTATTCGCCTTTGTTTATGCAAGAACCGGTAAAATCTGGTACACCATTATTCTTCATATGGCAGTGAATATGACCACTTCCGTGGTTACAACACCCCTTGCTATGAAGGTTTTGGAACATCAGGATATTATCGAAAAAATTTCCGAACTTTCCACAAGACCCTCCAATGAATTAATGGCATATTTAGAGAAACCGGAAGTAATGGAAGTATTTGGAATTATGATGGTTTATACCTGCTGGATAATGTTCCTTGGTGTTTGTGCCTTGACAGGTGTGATATTATTCTTCATATTCTTAAAGAAGTTTAAGTTAAATGAAACTCCGATGGGTGTTAAGAACAAAACTGTATTTCTTAAGAGTTTTGTAAACGGCGGAATGATTTTATTTGTATTAATGAGCTTGTTCCTGTTTGTGAACTATTATTTAAATATGATTTTACCTGCAATAATGTAAAAATAGGGGGTGGCACATATGCCATTGTATAACAGATTAAAAGAACTGCGGGCCCGTAAAAACATAAACCAGCAGGAGTTGGGGAAGTTAGTCGGGGCCAGCCGTCAGACCATAAGCCTGATTGAGCGAGGGGATTATTCCCCTTCGGTCACGCTGGCAATTAAAATTGCCAAAGTCTTTGATGTGACGGTGGAAGAAGCGTTTCAGTATGAAGAAGACTGAAATGATGAAAGTGTAAAAGGATTTAAAAATATCAAAGAGATATAGGATAATATCTTTTGAAAGGATTGTTAAAAAATGGATAATGAAAAACGTAAAGAAGAAATTCGTAAGGAAGACAATAAAAAGATCGGATTGTTTGCCGTCATATTAGTGATTTCCGGTTTGGCAGGCGGTGTTCTTGGCGCAATTGGTATAGGATTGGTGGACTCAATGAGGAAATCCGGATTGACCTTTGTGGAATTCTGGAATCAGTTGCAAAGAGATTTTGCAGTTCCGGCTTCATTTCTTTTGATTATTTTGGATGTGATTTTTATCATAATTTCATTTTCATATTTGCATAAGGGCAAGAAACTTTGGAAAAGCGATATGGATGAAGATGAGAAATACGAGGTGGTGGACAGAAAACTGTCTTTCAGTATTGTGATATCGAATGTTACCTATTATGTGAACTTTGCATTCTTTGGTTTTGCCTTTTATGCCGCAATGTCTTTTGTTGAAGGTGTATCGGAGAATTGGCTGCATATTTATATGAGAACGATTGACCTTGTGGTATTCATGGCTACATTATTTATCAATCTTGCAATTCAGAAAGCTTGTATTAATCTCACGAAGCTTATGAATCCCGAGAAAAAGGGTAGTATTTATGATATGAAGTTCGACAAGGTCTGGTATCAAAGCTGTGATGAAGCAGAGCGTATGCAGATTGGTCTGGCATCTTATAAGGCGTTTCAAGCTGTGAATAATACCTTGATTGTACTTATGGTAATATTTGTATTGGGCGCGATGTTCCTTGAAATAGGTATTTTACCCATTATAGTGATTACCGTGATTGCGTTGGTAAACAATATCACATATGGTGTGGCATCTATTAAACTTGGATCCAACACCTGCGGAAGTAAAATTTCTTAATCTAAAACTGAATGCAAAAGCCGGAATGTAAAGCAATAATATAAGTTATAAAATACAAATTCTTAAATAAGAGCAGTTATACATAACAGAAAGCCCCTGATTTCGTTTGAAATCAAGGGCTTTTATCTATAAGCAATAACTATAAAATTTAGAAATCAATATCCACTTTTCTTGCATTGTACATCTTCACGATTTCATGAATTTTATCCGTAGGAGTTAAGGTATGAGTCAGTGAAGTATCGTGATTCATAAAATCAATGATGGAAGCGGTAAACTTACTCATATCAGCCTGCAAATAATAAGGACGCTGTAAAAGTTCGGGAAGGGTATAAGTAAGGTTGGTAGTGATAACCTTATCGAAATATCCCTTTTCATAAGCCTTATCAAAAGCTTCCAAACCGTTTGTGAACAAACCAAAAGTACAGCAGATAAATACGCGTCTTGCATTCATTTCTTTTAACTGGCGTGAGGTATCAAGCATACTGTCACCGGAAGAAATCATATCGTCAATAATGATTACGTCTTTACCATCAATGTTATCACCTAAGAACTCGTGAGCAACAATAGGATTCTTGCCGTTTACAATGCGGGTATAATCGCGACGCTTATAGAACATACCTGTGTCTACGCCGAGAACGGTAGCAAAGTAGATTGCACGGTCCAAAGCACCTTCATCAGGACTGATTACAACGGTATGATTTTTATCGATAATCAAATCATCTTCATTATTTAACAATGTTCTTGCAAACTGATAATTCGGTGTAAAATTATCAAAACCGCAGAGAGGAGTTGCATTCTGGACTCTGGGGTCGTGGGCATCAAAGGTAATGAAATTGCTTACGCCCATTTCGCTTAATTCTTCCAATGCATAAGCACAGTCCAAGGACTCGCGGCCGCTTCTTTTATGCTGTCTGCCTTCGTACATAAAGGGCATAATAACGTTAATACGGTGAGCCTTACCGGTTGCGGCTGCAATAATACGTTTTAAATCCTGGTAATGATCGTCGGGTGACATATGATTTACATAGCCGTGCATTCTGTAGGTAAGGCTGTGGTTACATACGTCAACCAAAAGATAGAGGTCCTTGCCGCGAATGGATTCTAAAAGTTCTCCTTTGCCTTCGCCGCTGCCAAAGCGGGGAGTGTTATATTTTACAAGGTAATTGTCTTCGATGTAGCCCTGAAAAGCAGGGTCATTTTTATGTACGTTGTTGATTTCCTTACGGAAAGCAACGAGATATTCGTTGATTCGGTCACCAAGCTGTTTTGCACCGGGCAAAGCAATAATTTTCAACGGGGCCACCGGCATGGCGTTTTCAAGTTCAATTAAATTGGGCATATATGTGAAATCCTTTCTCTAATAGTATGTTCTCATATGTTTTTATGACGATTGTAAGAGAGTATATCGCCATAAAAGCGTTACTTCTTTTATATCATTGCAGACAATTTCCGTCAAGAAAAGCTTGTAATCTTTGCTTGTGAAAGTTGTAGGAGTAGTGTATTATATAATAAGTGAATTTTGTGCTTAAAAGACTTGTTAGCTTATGTTTATTATATAAAAGATATAATTGAACAATACAGCACAGTTGATGGAAACAGGGAAATGAAGAAAAAGAATTTACATGTAATCAAAGAAGTTTTGCCGGAGAGCATCGCCGAAGAATGCGGGATGGAACCGGGAGACGCAATTATAAAAATAAATGGCGAAGAAATTAAGGATAGCTTGGATTATCGCTATATGATGGCGGATGAAGAGCTTGTCATTACTGTTTTAAGCAAACAGGGTGAAGAAGTGGAAGTTGAAATCGAGAAGGATTTCGATGAGGATTTAGGTGTTGAGTTTGAGAATCCTTTTATGGATGAATATCGTTCCTGTTCAAACAAGTGTATTTTCTGTTTTATTGACCAGATGCCGCCGGGAATGCGCGATACCTTGTATTTTAAGGATGATGATGCAAGATTGTCATTTCTGCAGGGGAATTACGTGACTTTGACGAATATGTCTGAAGAAGATATTGAACGTATTATTCGGTATCATTTGGAGCCGATTAATATTTCGTTTCAGACCATGAATCCCGAACTTCGTTGTAAAATGCTGAATAACCGTTTCGCGGGTGATGCATTAAAGA
Organism: uncultured Lachnospiraceae bacterium; assembly: GCA_964591945.1. Taxonomy (GTDB): domain Bacteria; phylum Bacillota; class Clostridia; order Lachnospirales; family Lachnospiraceae; genus UBA3766. The sequence continues at coordinate 10,149 of CAZQBM010000034.1, forward strand.
AGGCAGACCGTCTGTTTGAAGCCGGAATTGCAATGAACGGACAGATTGTTCTTTGTAAAAATGTGAATGATGGCAAGGAATTGGATTATTCCATTGAACAGCTGATGAAATATATTCCGGTATTGGAAAGTGTTTCGGTGGTGCCGGTTGGTTTGTCGAAATACCGCGACGGGTTGTATCCCCTTGAGCCTTTTACCAAGGAGGATGCCAAGAGAGTGCTTGCGCAGATTCACGGATGGCAGGCGCATTGTATGGCTGCCTTCGGCACGCATTTTGTACATGCTTCCGATGAGTGGTATTTGTTAGCGGAAGAGGAATTGCCTGCCGAAGAGAGTTACGACGGTTATTTACAGCTTGAGAATGGTGTAGGTATGTTGCGCCTGTTTGAAGATGAATTTAATGAGGCGTTTGATTGTTTGAAGGAAGATGCCAAGGAAGATTCTGTGCTGGCAAAGATATTGTATCCTGCGCGTTTTGATGAATCGAAAGCAGAGAATGAACAACCTTTGTATGAGAATAAACGTTTTGTGACGGTGGCAACGGGCAAATCGGCGTATAATATGCTTGTGAAATTATCCGAAAAGGTTATGGAAGAATTTCCGCAGATTCGTGTGAAATGTGTTGCAATTCGCAATGATTTCTTTGGTGAACAGATTACAGTTTCAGGCCTTATTACGGGACAGGATCTGATTGCACAGTTAAAAGATACAGACTTGGGTGAGGTTCTTTTGTTGCCTGAGAATATGTTGAAATGCAATGAAGATGTTTTTCTGGATGATGTGACCGTTTCAGCGGTGGAAAATGCTTTACAAGTAAAAACAGATATTGTAAAATCAAGCGGTCAGGCATTTTTATATAAAGTGCTTGGTTTTGATGCATAAATTGGTCAGAAGTTAATTGTTTGTTAATATTAAAGTGCTATTTTAAAGAACAGTTTTAGGTACTGAATAACATAGAAAGAAAGGTTAGTATGGCTAAGAAGAAAAAGAAACCCATAGTTGCGGTGGTTGGACGCCCGAATGTCGGTAAGTCCACCTTGTTTAATGTGCTTGCGGGCGAGAGAATATCTATTGTAAAAGATACCCCGGGCATTACCCGCGACCGTATCTATGCGGATATTACATGGTTGGATAAAAGCTTGACATTGATTGATACCGGCGGTATTGAGCCTGACAGCAAGGATATTATTTTATCCCAGATGCGTGAACAGGCGGAAATTGCCATTATGACAGCGGATGTGATTCTTTTCCTTGTTGATGTAAAGCAGGGACTTGTGGATGCAGATGCTAAAGTGGCGGACATGCTTCGTCGCAGCAAAAAGCCTGTGCTTTTGGTGGTAAATAAGGTTGACAGCTTTGATAAGTATATGGCAGACGTATATGAATTTTATAATCTTGGAATTGGGGATCCGATTCCTATTTCTGCTGCAAACAGACTTGGTATCGGTGATATGCTTGATAAAGTTTTGGAATATATTCCTGAAGATGCTTTTGCCGAGGAAGAGGATGAAAGACCGAAGATTGCCATTGTTGGAAAGCCTAATGTAGGTAAGTCTTCGATTATCAATAAGCTTGTGGGTGAAAATCGTGTGATTGTTTCGGATATTGCAGGAACCACAAGAGATGCGGTAGATACGGAAGTTACCTATAATGGTAAGGAATATGTACTGATTGACACTGCGGGTGTCCGTCGTAAGAATAAAATCAAAGAAGAACTGGAACACTTTATGATTGTGCGTACCGTGGGTGCGGTAGAACGTGCAGATGTGGTTGTTCTTGTGATTGATGCGACGGAAGGCGTTACGGATCAGGATACCAAGATTGCGGGCATTGCCCATGAACGCGGAAAAGGTATTATTATTGCGGTAAATAAGTGGGATGCTATCGAGAAAGATGATAAAACCACCAATAAATTTACTGCAGAAATTCGTGATATGCTGGCGTTTATGCCTTATGCGGAGATTATGTTTATTTCTGCAAAGACCGGTCAGCGTTTGCCTAAGTTATACGAAACTATCGATTTGGTTATGGAAAATCACGCTTTGCGTGTGGCAACCGGTGTATTGAATGAAATCATGATGGAAGCGGTTGCAATGCAGCAGCCACCTACAGATAAGGGTAAAAGATTAAAACTGTTTTATATTACACAGGTTTCGGTTAAACCGCCTACTTTTGTAATCTTTGTGAATGATAAGGAATTAATGCATTTTTCATATACAAGATATATCGAAAACAGAATTCGAGATGCATTCGGTTTCAGAGGTACACCCTTGCATTTCATTATTAGGGAAAGGAAGGAAGATTCATAATGGCAATTTTAGCAAGAGTTTTGTGTTTGCTGATTGGTTATGGTTTGGGTTCAATTTCAACATCATATCTTTATGGTAAGGCAAAAGGTATCGATGTTCGTGAGCACGGAAGCGGTAATGCGGGAACCACAAATACATTAAGAGTAATGGGAAGAAAAGCAGGTGCCATTGTTTTGGCCGGAGATATGTTAAAAACATTCTTTGCGATTCTTTTAACCTGGTTGATTTTTCACTGGTTTTTCCCTGATATGGATTATCTTTTACGAATTTATACCGGTGCAGGTGTCATTCTCGGACATGATTATCCTTTTTATATGAAATTTAAGGGTGGTAAAGGAATTGCATGTTCGGGTGCGATGATTTTATCTTTCTATTGGGGGATTATTCCTGCAGAAGTTATTATTTTCTTTGGGATTTTCTTTTTAACCCATTATGTATCATTAGCGTCTATTTTTATGTATTTGGGATTTATGGCGCAGTTGTTGATTTTTGGTCAAAGTGGACTTTTGGGAATGAGTCAGCCTGCATTGATTGAAATGTACATAGTGGCGGCACTTTTAACGGCGCTTGCTTTGTTCCAGCATAGAGAGAATATTAAACGTTTGATTAAGGGGGAAGAACGTCAGACCATCCTTAAAAAAACCAAAAAAGACGGTGAACTTGGTGAAATTGCCAAAGAAGCAGAAGAGAAAACAGAGGAAACTGTAGATGAAATTGCTTCTGTTTACGGTGAAGAGGAGAAGAAAGATAAAGTTACCGTTATTGAACCTCAGAAGGAAGAGAGCAAGTCTGATGAGGATGAAGACAATATTGTAGAAGAAATTGTTGATGAAGTTGTGGAAGAAATTCAGGAAGCTGTTGAGGAAATGAAAGAAGAGGCCGAAGAAATTCTTGAAGATGTAAAAGAAAAAATTGCTGATAACGATGATTCGGAAGAAGATAAATAAACAGCGATAATATAAAAATAAGTGAGGATAACGATATGGCAAAAGTCGGTATGATCGGTGCCGGAAGTTGGGGTATTGCACTGGCGAAGTTATTGTATAACAATGGAAATGAAGTTACGGTTTGGTCTGCATTGGAAGATGAAATCACAATGCTTCAAACAGAAAGAGAACACAAGGATAAATTACCCGGTGTGGCACTTCCGGAGGATATGATCTTTACAGTAGATTTGGAAGCGGCAATGAAAGACAAAGATATGCTTGTGTTGGCAGTTCCTTCACCCTTTGTGAGAAGTACTGCTGCGCGAATGAAGGAGTTCCTTGCCAAAGGTCAGATTGTGGTAAATGTGGCTAAGGGTATCGAGGAGAAGACCTTGACTACTTTATCCGGAGTTATCGAAAGTGAACTTCCTTATGCTGATGTTGCTGTTTTATCGGGCCCGTCCCATGCAGAAGAAGTAGGTCGTCAGATTCCTACAACCATTGTTGTTGGCGCTAAGAGCAAAGAAACAGCAGAGTTTATTCAGAATTTGTTTATGAGCGAAGTGTTTCGTGTATACACAAGCCCTGATGTGCTTGGTATCGAAATCGGTGCAGCATTAAAGAATGTGGTTGCTTTGGCTGCAGGTATTGCAGATGGTTTAGGCTATGGTGATAATACCAAGGCTGCGTTAATTACCAGAGGAATCAATGAAATTGCAAGACTTGGTATGACAATGGGCGGAAAGTTTGAAACCTTTTACGGATTATCAGGTGTAGGTGACTTGATTGTAACCTGTGCGAGCCGGCATTCCAGAAATCGTAAAGCCGGTATGTTAATCGGTCAGGGATATACCATGGAAGCTGCAATGGCTGAAGTAAAGATGGTTGTAGAGGGTGTACATTCTGCAAAAGCTGCTATGGCACTTGCAAAGAAGTTTGAAGTGGATATGCCCATTGTAGAGCAGGTAAATGCCATACTTTTTGGAGGACAGCCTGCCGATCAGGCGGTAAAAGAGCTTATGCTTCGTGATAAAAAGATTGAAATTATGGATGGCGTGTGGAAGTAGAATTTTATATTGAAGTTGATGAATGTAACCAAAGTAGACTTTATCGTAAAATGCTATGATGATATAATCCTTTTATCAAAATAAAGGAGGATTCGACGATGCGTACAATGGAATTTAAAATGGAACGTGAGAATTTGGTATCCATCGGTGATACAGTTAAGATTACCGAAGGTGTATTGCCTTCCAGTTATTACTATACGGCAGAGCCTGCCATTGCAATGTCCGGAAATTATGCATATTATGAGCGTTTGAAGAGTCGCGAAGGTGTTGTAAGAGATATTTTGGATACACCGAGAGGATATTTTCTTCAGATTGAATTTGATGAAGAGGAGCCGGAGAAGAGATAATATGAAATATTTACACGTTTTACTGGATGCGGATATGACCTTGATTGATTTTAAGGCAGCACAGAGAAACGCATTGATTACAACTTATGAGAAGTATGGTTTTCCGGTTAATGAGGAGAGTATTGCTTTTTATGATCAGTTAAATGACAGCCTTTGGAAGAAGCTTGAGCGTAAAGAGATTACCAAGCCTGAGTTGATTGACTGCCGTTTTAAAATTATGTGTGAGCATTTCGGTGTAGAGCATCCCGGAGACGATTCCATGGAACTGTTTTATCAGAGTGAGCTTGCGAAAGGTCATGATTTGATGCCGTATGCTTATGAAGTTTGTGCAAGATTGGGAAGACATTTTCGCTTAAGTCTTGTGACTAACGGAACGGCGGCAGTACAGCATCAGCGTTTGCAGGATAGTACGTTGTTACCCTTCTTTCAAAATGTATTTGTTTCGGAAGATATTGGGTTTAATAAGCCCAGTCATGAATTTTTTCAGTATGTGTATGAGCAGTTGGGATGCCCTGATAAAAGCAGTATGATTATCGTGGGTGATTCCATGACTTCGGATATTAAGGGAGGATATGATTTCGGTATTGATACCTGTCATATTGTGCCGGAAACACCGGAGTATGGAGAGATAGTACCGACCTATACGATTCATAATTTGAAGGAATTGTATGATGTATTGTATGAGAAACCGGAAATGGAATAAATTATGTTTGAAAACGGTATGGATGTAGCGTCTGTACCGTTTTTTTGTTATTTTTATTATATTTTCGTAAAACTATTGACTTTAATATAATTATATTATAGTATTAGTACGAAACTAATACTATAGAATATGCAATGAGGTTTGCTGTATGAAAGAGAAGAAAATTTATAGTTGGATGTGTGTGCTAAATATTCTTTTGCCAATTTTTACACATTTTATGACAATGCGAGCGCAGCTGTCTGTTTTTGTTCCGAGAGAAACAGCTACTGATGATGTTTTACACTATTATATATTTAGCGGATACAGAAATAATATTGTGGTTTTTTCTGAAATATTTACTGCATATATTTTTGATTTTACAATTATTTTTGTAATTGTTTCTATATTTTTACGTAATTATAAGAAGTATGTTAATTCCTATAGATTTTTAATGGCATCAGTATGGATTAAAATTGTAGCATATGCAACATGCGTTTTTACCAATATGGTGTTGGGAAATTGTCGTATTGAAGGTGGTTTATGGTTATATATTATTGGTCTTGTTCTTTTGATTATTGCAGGATTTACAATGCTTTTTGGTACAACGGAAGAAATGAAAAAACGTAATAAAAAGTGGGATGTATTTATAGCTTTACTTTGCATTGTCGTCTTCTTTTGTTTAATTGTAATGCCTACATTATTTTTTGTAAAAGATGATAGTAAAAAAGTAAAAGAGATAAGAAGTCTGTTGGCAAATCATCCGGATACTGTTGTAGAGGAGGTTGGATATCAAATCGGTAACTACTCTAACGGAATAAGTGTATATGCGGAAGGCAAATTGTATTTTGTCGGCTACGGACAACGGTGGATTTATTCTGTGGATAAAGATGGAAGTTATGAAGAATTTTATAAAACGGATCATTTGTATAAAGGCTTATATTATGATAACGGATATTTGTATGCCTTGGAATTAAAGGATGATTCAAAGTGCTGTATTATGCGTATATCGTTAAATTCCAAAGAGAAAGAAGTACTTTATGAAGGACACAATATATTTGATTTTGGTGTAGCAGACAGTAAATTGTATTTTGGTGTTTATTCAGCGGATGGTGCAGATAGTATTTATTATATTGATTTGACGAAAGATAATCCCGGCGAAAATATAATCCTATATGATACAGGGGTTTGGAGAGACATACTCAATCATAATGTGTTTGCGGCAAAGTATATACATAATAATACATCCGCAGCGGTTGAATGGAGTGCGGAGCTTGGATACAGGGATAATACAGTTATTTACAATGATTCCATTTATAGAGTTGATTATTTTAAGACCAGTGAAGATAGAGTGAATAAGCCTTCTAATTTGGAGTGTCAAACGTTTAATAATCAAGGTAGAGAAGAAATAGTTATTGACTACAATGTTGTGTGCCACAATTTGTTTAACGAAACACTTTATTATGTAAAAGAATTTGATGAAACTCATTATGAAGTCTGGCGCTGTGATTTGGAGGGCAATAATAAAACTCTTATTGGTGAAATGAATGTGAATAGCGGTGGTTGCGGAAGTATCAGTGTAGGAGAGGGATTTGTATATATTTGTTTTGCTAAAGACTATGATGCGGAACCGGATATTCCTTCTCAGGGATATGTTATAAATATATCTGATGGTTGTGTACAGCAGATATACTAAATGGTATTTATAAAAAGGAGTGTATATAATAATGAAAATATGTTTAAAAATATGTGGTATTGTAATTGCAGTGCTTGGAATATATGCCAGTTTTATCAAGAGTATTGAATTAGTTGGAACAGAAAATCTTTTAGAATTTATAATGACTTTGTTACTCGGGTTAGCTATTACATTTATGCTTTCTTTATCTTTCTTTGCTTTGGAAAAGATTTTGAAAGAAGTGGAAGCAATCCGTTATGAAACTAAGAACATCTTTTATAATTCAGATTTTAAGGACAGAAAGAGTATGCTTGCTGAGGATGCGTGGGAATGTACCAAGTGTAAAAAGATTCATCATGGATCCGTAAAAAAATGTTATTGTGGTGAGATGAAAAATCATAATAAAATGTAAAAGGGTACATATAGAATAAAAATGACCGGTTCATTACGTGACCGGTCATTTTTACATTAAAAAAGAAAAATGATTAAGTCATACCGCACCAAAGCCTGACATATATTGTAACAGATAAGTCAGGAGGTTTGTTATGGACAGAAATTATACGGATACATTTGATCTTTATCATGATATACAAGAACGTTGCAATGGAGAGATATATCTTGGAGTTGTTGGACCGGTAAGGACAGGTAAATCCACTTTTATCAAGCGTTTTATGGATTTGCTTGTGCTTCCAAATATGACCGATGCGAATGAAAGAATGCGTGCCCAGGATGAATTGCCGCAAAGCAGTGGCGGAAAGACCATTACCACTACGGAGCCGAAATTTATCCCGAAGGAAGCTGCAGAAGTGAAATTGTCCGACGATGTACAGATTAAGGTGCGCCTGATTGATTGCGTTGGTTTTATGGTGGATGGCGCAACGGGTCATATGGAAAATGATGCGGAACGTATGGTAAAAACCCCTTGGTTTGACCAGCCGATTCCTTTTACAAGGGCAGCGGAAACAGGAACGCAGAAGGTCATCAATGATCATTCCACCATCGGCCTTGTGGTGACTTGTGACGGTTCGTTTTCGGATTTGCCGAGGGAAAGTTATCTTTCGGCGGAAGAACGTACCATTACGGAGTTAAAAGCCTTAAATAAGCCTTTTCTGGTGATTGTGAATTCCTCAAAGCCTTATAGTGAAGAAGCAATGGTAGTTGCGGAAGAGATTATGACTAAATATGATGTCAAAGCAATTCCGGTAAATTGTGCACAGTTAAAGAAAGAGGACATCAATCGTCTGCTTACAGAGGTTTTATATGAGTTCCCTATTGCAAGACTTGAGTTTTATATGCCGAAATGGGTGGAACTTTTGGATGGTGACCATAAAGTGAAAGCGGATATGGCCACCAGGATTGCAGAGTATGCTGCCGGCTTAAATTCCATGCGTGATGTAGCAAACAGCACCCTTAATTTAAACAGTGAATACATAACACAATGTAAAATGGATTCCATCGACATGGCTACGGGCAAGGTTTCAATGAGCCTTTCTGTAAATGACAGTTTCTATTATGAAATGTTAAGCAATATCCTTGGAAAAGAAATCACAAACGAATGGCAGTTGATTGATACCTTAAAACAGGTTGGTGCTAAAATGCAGGAATATTCCAAAGTGGAAAATGCCGTAGATGCAGTTCGCATCAAGGGCTATGGTGTGGTTACCCCTGAAAAGGCGGAAATCCGTCTTGAGAAGCCTGAATTAATTAAGCACGGAAATAAATATGGTGTTAAAATCATTGCCCACAGCCCCAGTATTCATATGATTAAAGCAGATATTGAAAGCGAAATCTCGCCTATCGTGGGTACACAGGAACAGGCAAATGATTTGATTCAATATATCAAAGATGAGGGTGAAAAGTCCGAGGGCATTTGGGAAACCAATATTTTTGGTAAAACCGTGGAACAGTTGGTGCAAGATGGTATTAATCAGAAAGTAATGTCCATTGGAGAGGAAAGTCAGGTGAAATTACAGGATACCATGCAAAAAATCGTCAATGAATCCAATGGCGGAATGGTATGTATTATTATTTAGTAAAATTATTAAGATATGCTTTTTAAACAGACCAAATTATGGTACAATAAAGGAGTGGAATTTAAGGTTCCATTCCTTTTTGCGTATACAGTTTATAATCAAGGGTTACAGGGTATACGTAATAATTTTATCAATCAAAATATATGTGGGGAGGGTTTAGTATGAATCCGATTTATGAAAAGTTACAGTCTTGTGTTGCCTGTGTAAGGGCAAAGACCGATTTTGTGCCGAAGGTGGCAATTGTACTTGGTTCCGGCCTTGGTGATTATGCCAAAGATATTGAAGTGGTAGCGGAAATTGATTATTCCGACATTGAAGGTTTTCCGGTATCCACCGTGCCCGGACATGCGGGAAAGTTTATTTTTGGTTATGTGGGAAGTGTGCCCGTAGTATGTATGAAGGGCCGTGTACATTATTATGAAGGATATCCCATTTCGGATGTTGTTTTACCAATTCGTTTGATGAAATTATTAGGTGCGGAAGTACTTTTCTTAACCAATGCATCAGGCGGTATTAATCCCGGCTTCTCTGCGGGAGATTTTATGTTGATTGAAGACCATATTTCATGCTTTGCCCCCAATCCTTTGATTGGACCGAACATTGACGAATTAGGCCTTCGTTTCCCGGATATGTCACATGTATATGATGAAGATTTGAAAGTTTTAATTCGTGAGGCTGCAGCAGAGAATAACATTAAACTTCAGAAGGGTATTTATATTCAGTTAACAGGACCTTCTTTTGAGTCGCCTACCGAAATTAAGATGCTTCGTACTTTAGGCGGTGATGCGGTTGGTATGAGTACTGTTGTGGAAGCAATTGCAGCTAATCATATGGGTATGAAAATCTGCGGAATTTCCTGCGTATGCAATCTTGCGGCAGGTATGACAGAGAATCCTTTAACTCATGATGAAGTGCAGGAGGCTGCGAATACAGCAGCACCTTTGTTTAAGAAACTTGTAACTGAATCTGTGAAGAAGTTCGGGAACTTATAAAAAGTATTTGATGAAAAGAGCAGTACGGCTGCTCTTTTCGGAAAGGTTTAGACTATGAAAGACGAATTGTTGATTCAGGAAGCTCTTTCGGCAAGAGAACAGGCTTATTGTCCTTATTCGGAATTTGCGGTTGGGGCTGCGCTTTTAACGGGCAGTGGTAAAATATATCACGGATGCAATGTTGAGAATGCATCTTATTCCGTTGCAAACTGTGCGGAGCGTACGGCGATTTTTAAGGCGGTAAGCGAAGGAGAGAAGGAATTTGTTGCCATTGCGGTTGTAGGTGGTAAGAAAGGTATACCGCCTGTGGATTATACCTATCCCTGTGGTGTTTGTCGTCAGGTTATGGCGGAATTCGGTGACCAGAAAGAGTTCCGCATTCTTGTAGCGAAGAGTGCAACCGATTATAAGGAATATGTGTTAAAAGATTTGTTGCCTGAGAGTTTTGCGCTTTTGTAAGGAGAAACTATGAGAATTCGTTTGTATCATGCAAGATTAATCAGTTTTGCAAACGGGGATGCTGAATTAAAAGAGAATATGCAGGTTGGCATAGAAGCGGGCAGAATACTTTATGTGGCTTCTGATGATGATGCAATTAAGGATAACTATGCCTGGGATGAAGAGCGTGATTGTCAGGGGAATTTGTTATTGCCCGGCTTTAAGAACTGTCACACTCATTCTGCGATGACATTTCTTCGTTCCAAAGCGGATGATTTACCATTACATGAGTGGCTGAATGAGACGGTATTTCCGGCGGAAGCCAAGCTTACGGCTGAGGATATCTATGTTTTTACCAAGCTTGCGATTCTGGAATATTTGCAAAGCGGTGTTACGGGCATTTTTGAGATGTATCTAACGCCTGACAGTATTGCGAAGGCTTGTAGGGAAGTCGGAATGCGTATTACCATGACCGGTGGCGTAAATAATTTCTCGCAGTCGGTAGAATTATTGGAGCAATGGGTGCAAGAATTCAATGCACATGACGATTTGGTGAAATTTGTGCCGGGATTTCATGCGGAATATACCTGTTCTAAGGAATTGTTAGAACGGATTGCATCATTGGCACAGAAGTATAAAATGCCCGTGTATGCCCATATTTCCGAGACAAAGAAAGAAGTGGCGGAATGTAAGGAACGTTACGGTATGACGCCGGTGGCTTTCCTTGACAGTATCGGTATGTTTGAATATGGCGGTGGCGGATATCATATGGTTCATCTTGAAGAGGATGACTATGAAATTATTCGTAAGAGAAAACTGTATGCCATAACCAATCCGGCATCTAACTGTAAGCTTGCAAGCGGAATTGCGCCGGTTACAAAGCTTTTATCGGAAGGTATTCCTGTGGCAATCGGTACGGACGGGCCGGCCAGCAATAATGCACTGGATTTCTTCCGTGAAATGTATTTAACGTCTGTATTGGCCAAGATTCGTGATGAAGATGCGGCAGCATTGCCAGCAATGGAAGTGCTGAAAATGGCCTGCCATACGGGTGCCCATGCGATGTGTACGCCGGAATGTGACAGTATTGATGCAGGGAAGTGCGCAGATTTGATCTTACTTGATTTATCACAGCCGAATATGCAGCCTTTGCATAATATCGGTAAAAATGTGGTTTATGCCGGTAGTAAGAGTAATGTGATTTTTACTATGATAAACGGTCGCATTTTATATGATAAGGGTGAGTTTGCCAATGGCATAACGAAAGAAGAAATTTATGCCGTGGCGAACCGGATTTTGGAGCGGATTTTTGCGTAAAACCGGAATGAATGAAATTTTATGTGTAAAAGAGATACGAAAGACAAAGATTTGAGTTTTTTGTATTGAAAGGATTCTTATTTTATGGAATATGCAGTTTTTTTAGGCGCGATAGTGGCCTTTTATCTGATTGTTGTAATTCAAGGGAAGATAAACGAACGAAGCGTCAGAAAGCATTTTATAGAACGATTAAAAAAAGAATACGGTCACTTGAACGAGGCTGAATACAGCAATGAGCGCATGATGGCGGTAAAAGGAATGTATGAATGGCACGAAGGTGAGAATTTTACCGTAGATGATATTACCTGGAATGATATCGATGGTGACCGCCTGTATAAAAACATCAATCATTGTTATTCGTCTGCGGGAGATGAGTACCTTTATTACAGAATGCGTACACCTTTGCTTGAGGAAAATGCAGAAGAATTCCGTAAAAATGAGGCGATTTATGCCTATTTGGCTGCGAACGAAGAAGAGAGAGTCCGTTTTCAGCTTTTGTTCGCAATGATGGGGCGGACAGGAAAGTTTTCACTGTACCGATATTTGGAGTATTTGTGCGAACTGCCGATGAAAAAGGCGGTATCTTTCATCTGGCCCTGGATTTTGCTTGTGGCAGGCATTGTATTGCTTTTTGTGAATGTATATGTGGGACTTGTTATACTTTTATCTGTAATGTTATATCAGAATCTCACCTACATGAAGAAAAAGAAGGAAATTGAACCGTATCTGATTAGTTTTGAATACATTTTAAGAATGTTAATTTCGGCTGAGAAAGTGGCGAAAACCGTACCTGACGTCTGGAAAGAAGAGGGTGAGGAGTTAAAAAAGCTTCGCAAAACCTTAAAAGACATTTCGGGATTTAATCAGTGGTTTGTGTCTTCGGATCATTCTGCAAATGCGGCAACGGATATTGTTTCGGCGGTTTTGATGTTTGTAAAGATGCTGACTCATGTGGATATGTTTATCTTTTATCGTATGTTAGAGTCTGTTTCTGCACATACCAAAGAAATTGACCGTATCAATACCATTTTAGGTAAAATGGAGTCGGATATTACAATATGCGCATTTCGTAAAGCCTTAGCATTTTATGCTGTTCCTGAATTTAAAGAGAATGGTATGGAGATTGAGGAAGCTTTTCATCCATTGATTGCAGAGCCTGTGGCAAATTCTTTTACTTTGGATAGAGGAATGCTTTTGACAGGGTCAAATGCGTCGGGGAAATCAACCTTCCTTAAAACCGTGGAAATTTGTGCACTGCTTGCGCAAACAATCCAGACGGTACCCGCGAAGAAATATTTGGCAGAGCGCTACCGCATATATTCATCAATGTCATTGAGAGACGATTTGGAGAATGGCGAAAGCTATTATATGGTGGAAATTCGTTCCATTAAGCGAATTCTTGAAGCGGCCAAAGAACCCGGAACCAAGGTTTTGTGTCTTGTGGACGAGGTTTTGCGAGGAACCAATACGGTGGAGCGTATTGCGGCAGCGTCGGAGATTATGCGTTCTTTTACCGGTGAAAATATACTCTGTTTTGCGGCAACGCACGATATTGAATTGACACAGCTCTTGGCTGATGTATATGATAACTATCATTTTGAAGAACAGATTGAAAACAATGATATTTTATTCCCTTATAAATTATTAAAAGGACCTGCCAATACAAGAAATGCAATTAAGTTGTTGCGTTTGATGGGATATCCCGAGAGCTTGATTGAGCGTGCGGAATGGATGGCAGGCTGCTTTTTGGAAGAAGGCGAATGGAGAAATAAGGAGAGTAAGGCGTAATGAAAGTAACACTTTACAGTGATGGTTCTGCAAGAGGGAACCCAAACGGACCGGGAGGATTCGGTTGCGTTTTGCATTATACTGATTCGAAGGGTGAATTACACGTAAGAGAATATAGTGCGGGATATAAGAAAACCACCAACAACCGTATGGAGTTGATGGGGGTAATTACCGGATTTGAAGCCTTGACAAAGCCTTGCGAAGTTACCGTTGTTTCAGATTCTAAATACGTGACGGATGCTTTTAACCAGAAATGGATTGAAGGCTGGTTACGTAACAACTGGCGTACGGCAGGAAAAAAGGATGTCAAGAATGTGGATTTATGGCAAAGGCTTTTGGAGGCAATGAAGCCCCATAAAGCTACTTTTGTCTGGGTAAAAGGACATGCAGGACATCCTGAAAATGAGCGTTGCGATGAACTTGCCACGACAGCGGCGGACGGAGACAATCTTCTTGACGATGAGATTGGTGCAATGATAGAATGATTTATATACAATTTATCGGACAGATTAATTCTGGAAAACATAAATTATTATTAAGATATAAAACGGAAAGGAGAATAATCCATTGTCGATAACAATGTGATTATATGTAAAAAAATGAGCATGATGGCTTTTTTATCTGTTTTAGCAAGTTATTTATTGGTATTTGCAGTATTTGTGGTTGCAATTGTAATTGCGGTTTTTCTTGGAATCGGAATTTATAAGCTTATTCATAAGAATAAAATCCAGGAAGTTGCGGAGGAAAATGACACTGAAGTTGCGACTGAGGAATAAAGGTAATATTTCTATTGATTAACGGATACAGATGCGTCACGGTAAGGAGGTACTATGCCTAAATCCGAGAAACAAAAGCAGAAATTATTATATATCATTAAAATGCTTCAGGAGAAAAGCGACGAAGCACATCCGATTAAGATGGAAGCGATTCTTGAAATGCTTGATCATGAAGGTATTAAAGCTGAGCGAAAGAGTATATATAATGATATGGATACTTTGCGCGATTTTGGCTATGATATTGTGCTTACAAAAGGCAAGAATGGCGGTTATTTTCTGGCATACAGGGATTTTGACGTAGCAGAGTTGAAAGTTCTTGTGGATGCGGTTCAGGCGTCGCGCTTTATTACCACAAAGAAATCTAAGGATTTGATCCGAAAGATTACAACGCTTGCAGGTGAGCACGAGGCGAAGAACTTAAAGCGAGAAGTCTATGTAATGAATCGAATTAAGTCTGAAAACGAAGCGATTTATTATAATGTGGATGAGATTCATCGAGCGATAGAAGTAAATAAACAGATTACATTTAAATATCTTGAGTATTCAGTGAATAAAGAGGCGGTTCCGAGAAGAAATGGTAAGACTTATATAGTAAGTCCCCGTGCGCTGGCTTGGAATGAAGAGAAATATTATTTGATTGCCTATGATGCTGAAGAGGATAAAATTAAGAATTATCGTGTGGATAAAATTAAAGATATAAATGTATCAGAGGAACCCCGCATTATTCTTGATAGGGATCGAAATTTTGATGTTGCGGAATATTGTAATCGAGCTTTTGGAATGTATTGCGGAGATGATGAAACCATTACGGTACAGTTTCCGAATCGATTAATCGGTGTAGTGATTGACCGATTTGGCAAAGAGGTTAATATATATAATTCGGGACCGGATTCTTTTGAAACACGTTTAAATGTATCTGTCAGTCCGCAGTTGTTCGGCTGGCTTACCGGCTTGGGAGAAGATGTTAAGATAGTAAAACCGGAACGTGTGGTTGAACAATATAAGCAATATATTCAGGATATAATGAAACAATATAAATAGGATGAATGGACACTCTTAAAT
>CAZQBM010000035.1:0-25250 GCA_964591945.1 uncultured Lachnospiraceae bacterium
CCGACTATGGCAGGTTTGGTAGATTTTGCTATGTTCTATGTTTACGGTCGTATGGAAGAGTATAAAATGTACCGCATCCATAAGAAGTCTGTGCATGCTTTCCGAATTGCATATAAGTTGATGGAAGGAATCCAAAATGACATCATCAAGATTATCAAAGAAGAAAGTCATTTTGACCCGCCTACAGAATTCAAGAAGACGGTAGAACTGGCAAGGGAATATATTAGCCTCGGCGTAAAAATGGGCGAGGGATGGCTTCTCGTGGCGGAGATGGTGGAACACATCCATCGTGGGACCAAGAGCATTGTATGTACCCAGCCTTTCGGTTGTCTTCCTAATCACATTGTGGGTAAGGGCGTTATGAAGGTAATCAAGGAAAAGAATCCTAATGTCAATATCGTTGCCATCGATTATGACGCCAGTGCCAGTGAAATCAATCAGCAGAACCGTCTGAAGCTTCTGTTGGCTAATGCTGAGAATGGTAAATTAAAAATATGATGTAACTATTCAGCCCCAAAGGTGCGATTTTGCGAATGGTATTTTGAATAATTACATAATTATATATGAAACACCAATATTCGTAATTTGCGGATGCTGGTGTTTTTATTTTTTAAAAAAGGAAATAATTATATTAAGAAGTAATAAAACGGCAAAATTTTATTTAGAGGGATAAAAAAAGTTTTTAAGAGAAATACAGTGAAAAAAGTGCTGTTTTATCAGTAAATTTTGCTTACGAAAAAATTTTTTGTTTGCTAAAATATACATAGAAGATCATTTCATATAACTGAATGAGTAATATTTCACAACAAAAGAAAGTAAAAAGAAAGGAGCAGCTTATGTTTGAAGTAGGAGATTATGTGGTTTATGACAGTTACGGTGTATATCGGGTAAATAAGGTAGGAAGCTTGGACATGAGCGGGATTCCGAAAGATAAAATTTATTACACCCTGGTATCGCCATACGTGAAAGATGCCACGATTTATTCTGCAGTGGATAACCCTAAAGTGATTATGCGTGCGGTTATGGGCAAGGACGAGGCGATGGATTTGATTGCAGAGATGAAAGACGTGGAACTCTTGGAAATCAAGGAAGAGAAGAAGCGGAACAATATTTTTAATGAGGCCTTAAAGACATATGATTGTAAGGACCTTGTTAAAATTATCAAAACTTTATACATTCGTCAGGAGCAAAAACTGGCAGAAGGAAAGAAGAGTACCGCCGGCGATGATAAGTATTTAAAAATTGCGGAAGACCGTTTATATGGTGAACTGGCCATATCCTTGGATATGGACCGTAAGGATGTAAAAGAATTTGTAGAGAAAAAAGTGGCGGAATATGTTCAAAATGCATAGAGGGTATTTGGACATTTATAGATCGTTTTACAGCCAATAAAATCGGGAGTGTTGCAATGTAAATTGCGACACTCCCTTTTATAATGTGATTCTATAATACTTCTTCAATAAAAATGGTTCGTTCTTTGCCTAAGTCGATGATTTTGCTTTCGGTGATGGGGCGGTTAAAACGATTATAATGCACTTTAACAATCGGACGTCCGCCTTCGTTTTGTCGAATATTGGCTACGATGCCGACTTCACCGGTAGAGAGACGTACCAATGCACCCAAAGGATATACGGGAATCGTAGAAGTGAAGCATTTAACGACTTCGTAATCAAAGAAAATTCCGCTGCCTCCGTAGATTTCTTCGATGGCAAGGTATGGTTTATCATTCTTGTAGGCAATGTGTGAAGCATAATGGGCGCACACAGCTACAATACGGGCAGATAAAGGAATTTCTTCACCTTTCAGCTTGCGGGGATAACCGCTGCCGTTCCATTTCTCATGGTGGCACTGGATGCACTCTGCCGCTTCACGGTCGATGTTGTTCTGCACCGCAAAGTGGTAGCCGTAGGTGGGATGTTCCATATATAAAGCCAACTGCTGGCCGTCAAAATCTTCCTTGCCGATCAATGTGGGCATTTCGCATAGTCCGATATCGCTTAAAAGAGCACCGGTCATACATTTTATAATGCCATCGGGACTCATATTCATTCTTGCAGCAACTAAACCTGAAAGAACGCAAGTCATAATGCTATAGCGGTACAAACCTTTGTTATCCGTGATTTTCTGCTGTAAAAGAAACGAAAGAATATCTTCGTTGGTGGACAACTTAATTGCAAGTTTTTCATTACGTCGCGCTAATTCACAGATTTCATCGCTTAAGTTTGCTTCCGGTTGATTCGGGCACAAAGATCTGGAATACTGCATGAAATCCGAAACGAAGGCTTCGGCGATTTTATCCGCGGGAGAAATATATATAGTATTTCTGTCGGCAATATGTACGGAAGGAATCTGTAATTCCCGCATACGTGCAATATTTTTAAGGCTTAAGGCAATTCCTGCATTTAACAGACATTTGTCTGAACCCGGTAACATAACCGGTTTCTCAAGAATCATACCAGGTTTCACCTGCGCAATTGATAAAATCATATTGTAATCCCTCCAAAGTCAAAAATTCCCCATGAATTAAGTATAAGATTTGGCAAAGATTTTTGCAACTATTCTTGTAGATTTTGAGAATTATTTTTTTGAAATTTTGCCGGAAGGCATATCCTTTACCTTGCGACACATAGAGGCAAAGGTGCGTTGCATTCGCGTGGTATTTTCTTCTGAGAAATAAAAGTGTGTGGCTCCGGGCAACATAGAAACTTTGATGCGGGGATTTCCTTTTAGATATCGGTAAGAACGCAAAGAAACCAACTCGTCCTTTTGCGATAAAAAGACGCGGCAAGGCACTTTTACTTTGGAAATGCATTTGCGGGTAATTTCGATTTCTTTCGAAAGTTCCAGAATGCGAGGAAGCCATGTTAAATAACGCCATATACGCTTGTCCGGTGTGACACTGACAGCGGCGTTCTGGGCAAAGGCCACCTTGTTATCGGCAGGAATTTTTTCGCAAAGAATCTGCAAAGCGTTGCTTGCGCAGGAGGGGCGCAAAATGGGCATCAAAGGTACGTCCAAAAGAAACAATGCCTTAATGCGCGGATTGGAACCGTCTGCGGCCTGCAGGGCAAATAAAGTGCCCATGGAGTGACCTACGATAATAATCTTGGAGTAGCGCACGCTTAAATAGGTCAGGGTTCGTTGTACCTGACCTTTCCATTTGGTCATAGAACTGCGGGCAAAGTCCTGTACGCTTTTGCCATGACCGTCCAGTAAAATGTTGAACACGGACCAGTCTGCAGGAATTTGTGTTAAAATCGGTTTGAAAACATCGGGTGAACCAAAAATTCCGTGAATACAAAGTACTACGGTATCGCTTCCAGGGATTTCTCGTATATATTCTTTATGAGCCATATATATGTCTCCTTTTCGTTGGTTTCATAACGTAATGTGATAAATATAATTATAACACTTTTCGCTCTAATATAAAATAATATTGTTTCGATAATGTGAATGGAATATGTAATAGAGATACTAGCTTTATTCTCTAAAGAAATTATTAAATTTTTATAAAGAAAATTTGCGAATTATACGGAAAAACCTTGTAAAACTGTTGACAGAACGGTTTGGTATTTGTATAATCAAGGTGTATTATGTGTAGTTACATAAACAGATATTATTTTATTTTAAGAGAGGAGTTTATTGAAAATGACTGGAAAAACAGCTAAAATCGTAAGCTACATCACATGGATTGGTACATTAATCGTGTTCCTTACAGGTGCACACAAGGATGACGAAGGCGTTAAGCAGCACTTAAATCAGGGTCTTATCTGCGCAATCGCTTCTATCATTCCTCTTGGTATTACTCAGCTTGCAGCTTTAGTATTTGCAATCATGGGTATCGTTAAGGCTTGCCAGGATGATGATACACCGTTACCTTTGATCGGTACATGGACACTTATTAAATAATTAAAGTGAAATCATTGAAAGAGACGTTGAGTTTTCAACGTCTCTTTTTATGTTTCGGGATATTTGTGATTTACGAAGGATAATTCTTGGGAAATAATATGGTAATGGTAGTCCCTTTTTCTAATTCACTGTCAATTTGAATTTGTGCATTCATCTGCTCGGCAATGTGTTTTACAATTGCGAGTCCCAAACCGGTGCCGCCGGTCTGCTTAGAACGACTTTTATCTACACGGTAAAATCGTTCAAAGATACGATTGATGTTTTCTTTTGAAATGCCAATGCCTGTATCGCTCACCATAAAAACAATATTTTCGTTATTTTCTTTGATTGATACCTCTACTTTGCCATTCGGCTTGTTGTAGCGAATTCCGTTATCGCACAGATTATAAATCATTTCTTCCAACATTTGGCGATTGGCATATACAGTTATGCGTGGACCTTTCAAATCTAAGGTAACATCATGTTTATCCGCATATGTCTGTAACATAGAAATGCAATTGTCGGATAATTCATATAAATCCACGTCTTCCATAGGTGTATTCTGTTCGCCGGAATCCAGTTCGGAAAGTCTTAATATATCGTTAATTAATGTTAAAAGTCTTGCGGAATTGCGATGGATTTCTTTTGAGAAGCGAATGGTATCCTCTTCACCGGTCATACCGTTTTCAATCAATTCGGAATATCCGGAAATAACGGTTAAAGGTGTTTTCAATTCGTGGGAAACATTAGCGGTAAATTCCTGGCGAAGTTTTGCATTTTTGATAATATCTTCATGTTGGCTTTGGATGGTCTCGATGAAGGGTTTTAATTCGTCATAAGTTTCAATCTCATTCATATGATTAATGTCTTTGGCCATATTATCGATAGGTTTCATCAGCGATTTAGTAAATATGCCTGCAACCACCGTACAAATCAAGGTCAAAGAAATAATAATAAAGAGAAGAGACGGAAGGGCGGTGGCAAAGATACTAAAAATGCTGTTCGCTTCTTTGGCCACTCGTAAAACACCGCCGTTATCTAAGAGAATGGCATAGTAATACGTATTTTGAGACAAAGTGTCAGATTCACGAATGGCGTATCCTTCGCCGGTTGCGTAGGCATCTGATATTTCCGGTCGCTCCGCATGGTTGTCCATTACGTTGGCATCGACATCGCTGTCGTAAAGCACATGTCCTTCGGTATCCAATAAGGTAATGCGCATATTATCTAATTTGGCCTGATAATCTTTTACACTGTAGACGGTAAGATTCTCCATATTACCCATCATATGTGTAACAGTTTGCAGTTCGCTAAGTACCTGCTGTCTGAAGATACCATAAAAAATAAAGAGAATCATTCCCATGGTCAGGAACATAGACAATATTGCGATTCCGATTAATTGGATGTTTAGTTTTTTTCTCATACAATTCTCCAGTTTGAAATCTGCAAAAACTTATCAATTATTCACCATTCATAACATATCCCACATTGCGGACTGTTTTGATGTAATGACCGGAACTTTTAAGTTTTTGACGAAGGTTTTTAATATGCATGTCGATGGTTCGGGATTCTCCTTCAAAATCCGTTCCCCAGATTCGTTCCAGAATTCGTTCGCGGTTAATAACAATTCCGGTGTTTGTCATAAACAATTTTAGAAGCTCATATTCTTTATAAGTCAAATCGCAGATTTGTCCGTTAACGGTTACTAAGTGTTTTTCGTCATCTAAAGCGATGTCCATAAATTCATAAAATTTAGTTTCCGTCATACCGGCACAGGTGCGACGTAATAAGGCTTTAACACGGGAAATTAATTCCATTACACCAAAGGGTTTGGTCATATAATCATCAGCACCGGAATCCAGACCTTTGACTTTGTCAATTTCCGTTGTTTTGGCAGTAACCAAAATAATGGGAAGAGACCGGGTTTTGATATCAGAACGGAGTTTCTTTAAAATACTTAAACCGTCCTCGTCGGGAAGCATAATATCTAAGAGAATTAAATCCGGCGGAGAATCGTTTAAAGCTTTATAAAATTCTTTGGCAGTAGCAAAGCCGCGTATGTCGTAGCCGGAGTTTTTCAGGGCAAAACTCTCGATTTCCAAAATGTTTTTATCATCTTCAACGATGTATATTAAAGCCATAGGAATGTTCCTTTCTGCCTGATAAAAAGGCGGATTATACAATGCTACATTAAATGCGGGGCAGATAAAATTTCTTTTTGTACTGTTCGACAGACGCTAGGAAAGCAGCACTATCTTTGGTTTTAAGGTTAACAATGTAATCGTGCGCTTCCACATCAGTATTTTCCTGAATGGCACAGATTGCGATGTTGGAACAGTGATCCGAAATGCGCTCATAATTGTTCATTACATCAGCAAGAATAAATCCCATCTCAATGGTACACTCGCCGCGACGCAGGCGGATAATGTGTCTGTCTTTCATTTCGTCGTTTAACTGATCGATTACTTCTTCCAGAGGCTCAACGCTTCGTGCAACGGTTTCGTTCTGTTCTTCGAAGGAGTTAACTGCGGTTTCCAAAATTTCGTTTACGGCACGGACAAATACTGCCAGCTCATTCTCGGCACTGCTTGAGAAACGCAGGTTTTTATCATGCATTTCCTTGGCAGAATGTGCAAGGTTTACTGCGTGGTCACCGATACGTTCCAAGTCTCCTATACAGTGTAACAGAATTGAAAGCATGTGGCTATCTTTTTCAGAGAGGTTGCGGCTGCTTAATTTCACAAGGTAGCTGCCAAGCTCGTCTTCGTAACGATCCAAAAGGTCTTCTGTTTCCATTACTTCTTTTAATACGGTTTCGTCATATTGTTCAAAAAGACTTTGTGCAAGTAAAAGAGATTCTTTGGCTTTGCCGGCCATATCGGAAGCGGCATTTCGACATTGTTCTACTGCAAGACCGGGCGCTTCAAAGAAACGTTCATCCAAAAGGGCAAAGCTTTTTTCTTCTGCGGTTGCGGGCTTTTCGTCGTTGTCCTTAATGGTAAGGCATGCGAGTTTTTCAAGCATTTTGGAAAAAGGAAGTAAAAGCAGGGTTGCAAACACATTAAAGCAGGAGTGCACTATTGCGATACCCATTTCATTTGCGGCAATGCCCATAAAGCCAAAATCGATCATTGTGTGTAAAATATAGAACAGAATCAGGAAACTGAAGGTTCCGATTAAGTTAAAGTAAAGGTGTACCAAAGCGGCACGGCGGGCATTTTTGCTGGCTCCGATGGAAGATAAAAGCGCAGTAATACAGGTACCGATATTCTGTCCCATAATAATGGGGATTGCCACGGCATAACTTACGGCACCCGTAGAGCAGAGAGCCTGTAAAATACCTACGGATGCGGAAGAACTTTGGATAATTGCGGTTAACAGCATACCTGCAAAAACACCGAAGAAAGGGTTTTCAAACATCAGGAGAAATTCTGCGAATTCGGGAACGTCAGCCAGTGGTTTTACGGTATCGCTCATAGTGTTCATACCAAACATTAAAACAGCAAAACCTACAAGGATGTTGCCTATATTTTTCTTGCTTTCCTTTTTAGCTGTCATAACAAGGAAAATGCCGATAATGGCGAGAATAGGTGAAAAGTTCTGGGGTTTTAACATTTGAATTAAGAAGTTATCGCCTTCGATGCCGGTCAAACTCAGAATCCAGGAAGTAACTGTCGTGCCGATGTTAGCACCCATAATAACCCCAACAGCCTGCGATAATTTCATAATGCCGGCATTTACAAAACCCACAACCATAACCGTAGTGGCGGAAGAAGACTGAATTACTGCGGTTACCAGCATGCCTAAGAAAACGCCCTTAAAAGGGTTGGAAGTAAGCTTCTCCAAGATGCTTTCCATACGTCCGCCGGAAGCTTGCGTAAGTCCGTCTCCAAGAACCTGCATACCGAAAAGAAACATAGCTAAGCCGCCAATAAGTGTAAGAATGTCAAAAAAATCCATAGTATCCTCCGTAAAAATGTGTTTGTATTATTTTTCCTAAAATATTTTTAACAATGCATGTTATGCGGGGAGCGAAATGAGATTTTTCGCTGCTTAATCACATCTTAAAACCTGCATGTAAAGTTTGGTTCACACCAATGTAAATTCTGTGTAAATTTTACAGCGATTTCATTTTAGCTGTCCGACGGCAAAGATAGGGATAAGAAAAAGACAGGGGAAAGCGTAAAATGGTGGTTTTAGGCATTGACAAAACCTGATTTTATGCCTAAAATCGTTATATATTGTTAAAACGTTGATGAGGAATAGTAGATATCAGTACGTTTTCAGAGAAGGAATCCGACGGGAGTGATTCAGTATCCTGTCAGGCTGTGAGATTCCGACGTCTCCTTTTATCGAACCCGCCTCGGAGTTCCTGCTAATCACAGGCGTAGCGCCGGCGTTAACGGTAAGATGAGTGAATGCGTAAGCATTAATTAGGGTGGTATCGCCGAGCTTTTCGGTCCCTTGGGGATTGAAGGGCTTTTTTTATACATTTTTTTAAAAGGAGAGAAGAATCATGGCAGAAGACAAGAAATTAGTGGAAGCCATCACATCCATGGACGTGGATTTCGCCCAGTGGTATACGGATGTGGTAAAGAAAGCAGAGTTAATCGATTACACCAGCGTAAAAGGCTGTATGGTAATCAAGCCCGCAGGTTATGCAATCTGGGAATTGATCCAGAGCCAGCTGGATGCGCGTTTTAAGGAGACGGGAGTAGAGAATGTTTACTTACCGATGTTCATTCCTGAGAGTCTTTTACAGAAAGAAAAGGATCATGTGGAAGGTTTTGCACCTGAGGTTGCATGGGTAACCCATGGCGGTTTGGAACCTTTACAGGAGAGAATGTGCGTGCGTCCTACATCAGAGACTTTGTTCTGTGATTTCTATGCAAACGAAGTACATTCTTACCGTGATTTACCGAAAGTATATAACCAGTGGTGCAGCGTTGTGCGTTGGGAAAAGACTACAAGACCTTTCCTTCGCAGTCGTGAATTTTTATGGCAGGAAGGCCATACCGTACATGCTACTGCAGAAGAAGCGGAAGCACGTACCATTCAGATGTTGAATGTATATGCAGACTTCCTTGAGAATGTTCTTGCAATTCCTGTTGTAAAAGGCCAGAAGACCGATAAAGAAAAATTTGCAGGTGCAATTGCGACTTATACCATCGAAGCGTTAATGCATGACGGTAAGGCATTGCAGTCCGGAACCAGCCATAACTTCGGTGACGGTTTTGCGAAAGCCTTCGGTATCCAGTATACATCCAAGGAAAACAAGCTTGAATACGCACACCAGACTTCATGGGGTATGACCACCAGATTAATCGGTGCCATCATCATGGTACACGGTGACAATTCCGGTCTTGTGTTACCGCCCAGAGTGGCTCCTGTACAGGTTGCAATCATTCCAATCCAGCAGAAGAAGGAAGGCGTACTTGACAAGGCTTATGAATTAAAAGAGCGCTTAAAAGGCTTCCGTGTGAAAGTAGACGATACAGACAAATCACCGGGCTGGAAGTTCTCTGAGCAGGAAATGCGCGGTATTCCCGTTCGTATTGAAATCGGCCCCCGCGATATCGAGAATAACAAGGCAGTGCTTGCCCGCCGTGATACCGGTGAGAAGATTGAAATTAATTTAGATGAATTGGAAGTAAAGGTTGCAGAACTTTTAGATAAGATTCAGGTTGAAATGCTTGAAAGAGCTCGTGCACATCGTGAAGAGCATACCTACACTGCTACAGAATATGCGGAATTCCTTGATATTTTAAATAATAAGCCCGGTTTCGTGAAAGCAATGTGGTGCGGCGACAGAGCTTGTGAAGACAAGGTAAAAGAAGATGCGCAGGCAACCAGCCGTTGTATGCCTTTTGAACAGGAAAAATTGTCAGATAAGTGTATTTGTTGTGGAAAACCTGCTTCAAAAATGGTATATTGGGGTAAGGCGTACTAAAAAGATTTTAATGTTAAATCGAAACGGTACAGAGTTTAAATATTTATAATCGAAACAATTTTATAGAAAGAAGGACGAAAAATGAACGTATTGGTTATTAATTGCGGTAGTTCATCTTTGAAGTACCAGCTTATCAACAGTGACACAGAGGCAGTGCTTGCAAAAGGTATTTGCGAGCGTATCGGAGCAGCAGGTTCCGTAATTAAGCACCAGCCTACAGGCGGAGAAAAGGTTGCAATCGAGAATCCCATGCCTACCCATACCACAGCAATCCAGATGGTAATTGATGCATTAACAGATGCAAATCACGGTGTTGTAAAATCGCTGGATGAAATTGATGCAGTAGGTCACAGAATCGTACACGGTGGTGAGAAGTTTGCAAGCTCCGTAGTAATTGATGATGAAGTTATGAAGGCAATTGAAGAATGCAATGACCTTGCACCTCTTCACAACCCTGCTAACTTAATCGGTATCAATGCTTGTAAGGAAATTATGCCGAATACTCCCATGGTTGGTGTATTTGATACTGCTTTCCATCAGACAATGCCTGAGAAAGCATATCTATACGGACTTCCCCGCGCATACTATGATGATTACAAAGTGCGTCGCTACGGTTTCCACGGAACCAGCCATGATTTCGTATCTGCACGTGCGGCGGAAATCATCGGTAAGAAGCGCGAAGATGTTAAAATTATTGTTTGCCACTTAGGAAACGGTGCAAGTATTTCTGCAGTTGATCATGGCAAGTGTGTAGATACCAGTATGGGTCTAACTCCTTTGGAAGGCCTTATCATGGGAACCCGTTCCGGTGATATGGACCCTGCAATCGTAGAATTCCTTAGCAAGAAATTGGATAAGTCTTTGGCAGAAGTTACAAATATTCTTAACAAAGAATCCGGTGTTTATGGTTTGTCAGGTGGCGTATCCAGCGACTTCCGTGACTTGTCTGCAGCAATGGATGAAGGCAATGAACTTGCAAAAGCTGCTCTTGAAACTTACTGCTACAGAGTTGCGAAGTACATCGGTTCTTACGTAGCTGCCATGAACGGCGTTGATATCATTGCTTTTACAGCAGGTATCGGTGAAAACGACGGCCGTGTGCGCGGTATGGTTGGCCAGTACTTTGAATATTTGGGAACTTCAGTAGATCCTGAGAAGAATAAGGTTCGCGGCGAAGAGTGTATTCTTTCACAGCCCGGCGATAAGGTAACCGTTATGGTGGTACCTACCAACGAAGAACTTGCAATCGCAAGAGAAACCGTAAGATTGGTTTAATAACAGATAAAATATATATTCAGTAAACATTATTGAAAATGATTATAAAAAATGCTATGTGCGGAATGACCTGCACATAGCATTTTTATTATGTTAGTTTATTTATTTTCCGGTTTCCGTCTGCGGCAGAATGTAAAAACAATTGCCACAGGGAGACAAATCATAACCGGATACAAGTAACGTAATTGTACTGTGGGACCGGCAAACAATGTCAGGAAGTATCCTGCAATTAAAGTAAGCGGAAGTAGGTTTTTGGAGCCGCGCTTATAAATGCTGAATCCTAATAAATAAAGATATGCCCATAGGAATACACCGGGGACCATAAGGATATTTAAAAATGGTATTTTTTGGAAAGCAGTACCGTTTGCGAAGGCTTCCATCCACCTGTGTAAAAAGGGAAGTACCGGTGTTTGTTTGATGTCAAATTTGGCCATATCATCATCATAGAAAACGGTTTGGATATAGTATAAGCCTTCGGGAACAACCCCGTCTTCGGCATTGATATAGTTGCAGGTGACGTCCAAAGGATTTAAAAATCCGGCATAGAGAGCCAAAAATGCGTTAATATATTCGTCCGGATATTGTTTAAACAAATCTAAATACAATTGGGCGTATTTTTGAGGATAGTGTAAAACTTCCCAACTGATAATATCTTTTTTGACAGGATCTGCAATATCCGGGCGATAGCTGTATAGTGCACTTGGCCAAATAACTACTTCGATTTGGGCAATGGTCTCTTCGGGTAATTCTTCCGCATGATAGTGAACGACGCGGGCGATTTGCTGCCCCGGGAGACTGAGCATTTCGCGGCGGTCTCCGCCGGTAGCGTTTGTATAAGAACCCAGAAGTTCCAAACAGATGAAACCGATTGCACAGGCCAAAACGGAATAGGTTGCAAGGCGGCTGAATAATATGCGCTTTCCTTTCATAAAAGGAAGCAGAACAATCAGGGCACCGATATAAATCACAACACCATATTTTCCATTGTTTCGGAACAACATTACAAGAATCAAAGCAGTCAGAAGAAGAAAATCCGTTTTCTGAGGTTTGAAAGTATTTTGTCCGTTAGAAATAGCAAGGAACAACGCTGTTACAGCGAGCAACATTCCCATTGCAAAAGGAATATCCTTAGTAATACTAATACTTAAGTAAAAATGGAAGGGGTAGAGTGCAAATAATCCGGTTAAAATCCAACCAAGTTTCCGGTTGTTGAAATGTTTCGCGATGCTTGTTGAAACAAAGGAAAAGCTTGCTGATACAAAAATAATTTGTAATACCGTAAAAATTGCAATGCCTACAGTGGATGAATGGAATAATTTTTGGCCCAAATCCCAGAAAAACTCAATAAGCAGAGTATGAATTAAGGGATGGTGATCGTTATAAGCATTGTTGGCAATCTGATAAATCTGCGGCTGGAAATCGTAGGCACAGATACCGGGATAGTACGCAAGAAAACCCGGTATCCACAATAATATCATGCCTATAAAAGAAATAAGAAAAAAATTAGGAAAAGAAACTTTCTTGTGTATTGTAGCACTCGTTTTCTTTTTGATTTTTTGGTGCAATATAAAATAGGTCAATATCGCTGTCGCAATTCCGCAGACAAGGGGGATTACAAGAACAGAACAAAGATTGCCGCGATCCCAAATAAGGTTTTCATATTTGTATAATTTTTGGCAGGCAAAGGTGAATGCCAGCATTAAGAAGGTGATAAAACCCATATAAAAGGAAAAAAGTTTTTGTTTCATAGAACCTCGTTGTTTTTGTTTTATAACATATCTAAAGAATAAATATTTTATTAAGTAAAATTGAGTTTTGTTGCTAAAACAGATTTTATCATATATTTTTTATAAAGTCATCTGCTGTCAAAAGAAAACTGTGCTTGGAGTAACATAAATATTTTGTCCTTTTTCATATATTGTAGAAATTGCAATGCAAGTATGGGTGAATATATGGACAAAAAGACGATGACCAAAGTGATTTTCATTATGGTTGCAGCGATGGCGGTGGCGCTTTTGATTCGAGGAATTGTGTTACATAGTAAAAACGAAAAACAGGTACAAACGGATATAGAGGAGTTGCCTTTTACGGAAGTGGAACCGGAAGGGAAGCCATACAGCGGATATATTGTTGTGGTAGATGCCGGCCATGGCGGCAAAGACCCGGGGAAGGTTGGCGTCAACGGAACTTTGGAGAAAGATATCAATTTGCAAATTGCATTGCTTTTGAAAGATGCATTGGAAGAAGAGGGGATTACAGTTGTGCTGACGAGGCATGATGACGGTGGGCTATATGATGCAAACAGCAGTAATAAAAAAATGCAGGATATGAAGGCGCGCCTTTCGATTATTGAAGAAAGCAAGGCGGATCTTGTGGTAAGCATTCATCAAAATAGTTTCGGCGACTCGTCTGTGCGGGGGCCTCAGGTCTTTTATTATGAGAGCGGTGAGAATGGTGCCGAGGCAGCAGAGCTTGTACAGAATGCGTTAAATGAGAATTTGGAAATTGCCCGCCCGCGGGTACAAAAAGGGAATGATAATTACTATTTGTTGACGAAATGTTCCAGGGTAATGGTTATTGCGGAATGCGGATTTCTTTCAAATCCTGAAGAGGAGGAGTTTTTAAACGATAAGGAATATCAACAAAAAATCGCGGAAGCAATCAAACGGGGGATTTGTGAATATTTAGATTCGCAGAGGGAGCAAAAGGATCCTTTGGATATAAAAGAGTCGTCTGAACCTGTGATTTAAAAGTGACTTGGTATTCTTCTAAAAGTGTGGTATGATATACTTGAGTAAATATCGGGAGGATGGTATGCAGACTCTTGTTGTTACACAAGATGAAAACAGAATAGATAAACAGACAATTGCGCAGGCCGGCGAAATCATAAGGAACGGCGGTTTGGTGGCGTTCCCGACGGAGACTGTATATGGTCTTGGCGGTGACGGATTGAATCCGGATTCTTCCCGTAAAATATATGAGGCGAAAGGGCGCCCGTCGGATAATCCGCTGATTATTCACATTTATCGGATGGAAGATTTGCAGGTCCTTGTAAAAGAAATTCCGGACAATGCAAAGAAGTTGGCTGAGGCGTTTTGGCCGGGGCCGCTTACTATGATTTTGCCCAAGGCAGATATTGTACCGAAGGAGACAACGGGTGGTCTTGATACGGTTGCCGTTAGAATGCCGTCGCATAAGGTGGCGCTGGCTTTTATCGAGGCGGCAGGTGGTTTCGTGGCTGCGCCCAGTGCAAACTTAAGCGGCAAACCCAGTCCCACCTTGGCAAAGTACGTTGTAGAGGATATGGACGGACGAATAGATATGATTATTGACGGCGGTGACATTGCCATCGGATTGGAGTCTACCATTGTGGATTTGACCGGTAATGTGCCTATGATTTTAAGGCCGGGCTATATTACGCTGGATATGTTGCAAGATGTGCTGGGCGAGGTAAAATGTGATCCCACACTTTTAGACGGAGACTGTAAGGAACCTCCTAAGGCGCCGGGGATGCGATATCGCCACTATGCGCCCAGAGGGGATATGCTGATTGTGGACGGTGAAACGGATGCGGTAGTGCGGATAATCAACCGATACGTTGCAGACAGCCGAAAGCAAGGCTTTAAAACCGGCGTGATAGCTACCGGTGAGAATGCGGACAAGTATGAGGCAGATGTTATTAAGGTGGTAGGCGGAAGAAACGAAGAGAGCGCCATTGCGGCATCGTTGTACCGTATTTTAAGAGAGTTTGATGATGAAGAGGTGGATGCAATCTATTCGGAGAGTTTTGCGACGGATGGCATCGGACAAGCCATTATGAATCGATTATTAAAGGCGGCAGGCCATAAATATATACAAATTCGGGAGGAAGAGTAAATGAATATTTCATTAGGATGTGACCACGGCGGTTACGATTTGAAAGAGGCGGTAAAGAAGCATTTGGAAGCACAGGGACATACCTGTAAGGATTTCGGTTGTTATGACAAGAATTCCTGTGATTATCCCAATCACGGCAGACCGGCAGCAGAAGCGGTTGCAAACGGCGAGTGTGATAAGGGTATCGTAATTTGTACCACAGGTATCGGTATGTCTATGGTTGCAAATAAAGTAAAAGGTGTTCGTGCGGCGCTTTGTGCAGATTCCCTTTCAGCAGAGTTGACAAGACAGCACAACAATGCAAACGTGCTTGTTTTGGGCGCAGGTATTGTAGGAATGAATCTTGCGCTTAAAATCGTGGATACTTTTATGACTACTGATTTTTCGGGAGATGAAAGACATCAGAGAAGAATTGATTTGATTGAAAAGTAAGTTGAAAGAATTGGAGTATGGATTGAATATGCCGGAAGTTTAGCCGGCGCGGAGGGTTACATGAAGAGAAAAGATTATATTTCTTGGGATGAATATTTTACGGGGATTGCAATGCTTTCGGGCATGCGTTCCAAGGATCCCAATACGCAGGTTGGTGCCTGTATCGTTGGCAATGATAATCGTATTTTATCCGTAGGATACAACGGATTTCCCAATGGGTGTTCGGATGAGTTGTTTCCGTGGGCACGTGAAGGCGGTGAGTTGGATACCAAGTATGCGTTTGTGGCTCACAGTGAGTTAAATGCGATTCTTAATTATCGTGGC
The DNA here is from genome assembly GCA_964591945.1 of uncultured Lachnospiraceae bacterium. GTDB lineage: Bacteria > Bacillota > Clostridia > Lachnospirales > Lachnospiraceae > UBA3766. Next base: position 15,746 of record CAZQBM010000035.1, read on the forward strand.
GGAAACTTGGAAGGGGCTAAAATATATGTTACATTATTCCCTTGCAATGAGTGTGCCAAAGCAATTATCCAGGCAGGTATTAAGGAAGTAATCTATGATTCCGATAAATATGCGGGAACGCCTTCTAATGTCGCGGCAAAGAAAATGTTTGATGCGGCAGGAGTGAAATGTGTGCAGTATCAGCGCACGGGACGTACCATTAGTTTTGAAGTGTAAAAAGTAATGAACCGCAATGCGGTGCGAGATATAATTCGCTTTTGCTGAAAGTTATAGGGAACAACAAAAGGCAGGTATTATGTTGAGAAAGAGAAAGAAAAAACTTGTAGCGGTCGTCATAGCGGTATGTATGTTTACTATGGGATTGCCGCAGATGACGGCATATGCTACGGGGACGTTGGAACAATTGCAAAATGCACAACAGCAGATGCAACAAATGCAACAGGAAAAAGAAGAAATAGATGAAGAACGTCAGGAACTGCAAGGTGAGTTAGGTGGCCTGGAGCAACAACATGGTTCTTTAAAAGCAGAGCTGGATTCTTTAAATGAGGAGCTTGAGGAAGCGGCCGAACATTTGGCGGAATTGGAAACGCAGATTACAGATAAAGAAGCAGAAATTGTGCAGACGAGGAATGAGCTGGAGGAAGCGAAGCAGACGGAAGCAGAACAGTATGAAGCAATGCAGAACCGTATGCAGGCGTCTTACGAAAGTCCGGATGCGGATTATTTAGAGATGCTTTTATCGGCTCGCAGTATTTCGGAACTGTTGAACTTGGCTGATTATATCAGTATGTTGGCAGATTATGATAATCAGTTGCTTTTAAAGTATCAGGCGACCAAAGAAGCAGTAGCGGCTAAAGAGGTGGCTTTAGAAGAGGAATTGGCAGAGTTAGAAGTACTGAAACAGGCCAATTTGGACGAGCAGGAACGTATAAATGCTTTGATTGCAACTACGGCAGAATATGTGCAGAAGTATGCTGCGCGGATTTCTACTGCGGAAGCGGAACTTGCGGAAATTGAAGCTGAGATTGCCCGTAAGGAAGCGGAAATTGCAGCGCAGGAAGCGGATATAGAAGCGCTTAAGAAGAAGTATCAGGAAGAAGTGCTGATGTCCCAGTTGGCAAATTCTTCTGCTAAAAGAGATATTTCGCAGGTTGTGTTTGAAGAGGGTGACAGATATCTTCTTGCAAATCTGATTTATTGCGAGGCCGGCGGTGAACCGTATGAAGGTCAGTTGGCGGTTGGCGCAGTGGTAATTAACCGTGTGTTATCCAGCGTATATCCGAATACGGTATCGGGTGTTATTTACCAGAGGAGACAGTTTTCGCCGGTAGCCAGCGGACGATTGGCGTTGGCGTTGTCCCAGAATAAAGCGACACCGTCCTGTTATCAGGCGGCAGATGCGGCGATGTCAGGGCAAACAAACGTAGGTGGTTGCGTATATTTTAGAACGCCGATTCCCGGACTCACGGGCATACAGATTGGCGGACATATCTTTTATTAAAATAGGCGATGGAATCGCGTTTTAAAAGTAGTTGAAAATTAATATGAATATTAACGAAAGCACCTTGCTGTAAATGGCGGCAGGTGCTTTTTGTGTGTATTTTAAACCAAACGCTAAATGAATAGTTGTCACTTAAGTGCTATATTAAAGAAAATGGAGGGGATAAAATGCGATTCAAAAAAATAAAGCTAAAAGACTTTGAAGCAATGGGCGGAACTTGGGAACCCTTGCTTTTGACAGAAAAAATAGGGCGTGATGAAACTAGGTTTTGCAGATTGCATCTGGATGGTCATACGGCCAAGGCGAAGATATATTTTTATGAAGGGGATAATTTCTTTCGCATGCCTTTGCTGAATGAAGCGTGTTGGGAGGTTGATGAGGATGAGTATATCACATCAGCTTTGCTAGAGATGAAATATAATTTTTCTTTAGAAAGTGACAAATATGAAAAGGAAAAAAGAAAAAGTGACAGAAAGAAATTATGGAATGATTTCAAAATCCATATTGTTCTTTCGGCGGTGTTTGGTTTTGTGACGCTGTCTCTTTGTTGCCTGCATTATTTTGATTCTGTGCAACGTGCTTTGATTTGGCTTTTATACAGTGCTGTTTATTGATGTTAAGGTGATTTGTACGATGCCGGTTCGAGTTTGGTAAGAGGTGAAAATCTCGTTTTGGAACTGTGTTCTTTGTATGATTTTTATAAGGATTAAAACAGGAGGTGATTATATGACAAATATACATGATTTTATTAATGTTTTAAATACAGTTATAGATGAAAGATTTCCTAATACTGACAGGTGTATCGTAGAAGGGGGTGATTTTATCAAAGATTTTGTTTTGGAATTAAGGGAAGCGGATAAAAAATTGAGATATTCGCCATATGAATTATTTAATAAATCTGAAAATTACGAAGACACAATAGAAAAATTAGTGGAGCAGTGGGAAAATATGTTGGCTTAGGAATAGTTTTCTGAAAAAACAGTATAAAATAAAGGGGAAAATATGAATTCTTTATGTTTGTTATATGATTTTGAGGCGTGCGGCGGTGTCTGCGAAAGTCTTGAAGTGTTGAAAAGAACAGCAAAATATACGGACAGATTTTGCCGATTTACATTTGGGGAGGATGTATTTTATGCGAAACTTCGAGTGTATGCAAACGGCATTGCGCGTATCAGTTTGTCGGGAGTAGATGATAAGGATATGTGGATATCGGAAGAAACAGAGAAACGGAGCCGGTATGTACGGAAACGAAGTGACTGGCTGGATCGTGACAGGATGTTTGAGAATAAAAGTCGCAGGGATATGCTGTGTGCGTTGTATAAGTTTGCTTTTATAATGGCGCTTGTATTGCTGGTGGCGACTGTGGTTGTTACTTTTATGGGGATTATAGGCCGGATAGAGTGCGGGATTTATGTGGCGTTTTTGACAATTTATCTCGTGTTTCAGAGAAAAATCTGGCGTCAAAAAATCATTCAAATCGGTCATAACGAAGTGAATTATTATGAGATATATAAATAAAAGCATTATATCTAAACATCATACCGGTCGATTAGCTTTGTATATTGGTCGAACGTCTTTGTGTACATTGTTCTTAATAATTTATCCGTTCTTACCAGCGCAGAATGCAACTGGTCTTTGGTAATCATGTCTTTCACGGAAGCTTCCGCCAATTCGTCCAAATCAAGCACACGAATCTGCCCGTCGGGATACAATACAACATCGGTCAATAAGTCGGTCGAAGTATAGGAATTCGTCGTTACATCATATTCATAATCCACAATGTCGCAGTACCAGTAAAGCAAGGAATTATCAGCACGATAAAACTTGCTTACTTTAATGCCTTCCTTCAGCAAATAAGCAGAAAAACCGTGATCCATATCTTTTCTTGGTTTAATGGTTTTCCACTTGGTAATAATAACGGTATCATCGTGATAAAGAACGACGTCTTCCTTGAGATGTATGATTTCGTCAGGTATCAGTCGTCTGCGGTATAAGGTGATATTTTCCATAGAATTCCTTTCGGTGGTAAGATGTGTGTCCTATATGTAAAAATAGTACCTTTTGCAGGGGCAAAAGTCAACGAAAAAACTTTGCAAAAAGTGCCTAAAATTCGTACTTTTTAACTAGACATTGTTTGACAAAGTGAGTATAATTATAAAGATGGTACAAAATAGGGAGAGAAGTACTAATTTTATGGCGGCCAGAAAAAGAGATAATAAAATGAACATGCGTGAGATTATGAAGGTATTGGTCTGCATTTCGCAGTTTGCCATTTTCATGCTTGTGCCCATTGCCATGTGTTTTTTTGCCGGGCTGTTTTTGGACAAGTGGCTTGGTACTTCATTTATTACAATTGTACTGTTTTTTGTCGGAGCGCTTGCGGGCGGCAGGAATGTATACCGCCTTGCAAAGAAATATTTCGACGAAGGTAAGGAGTAATCAGATTTGAAAAAGCAGAATGCCACCTTGATTGAATTGTGGGTGGGAATTGTATTTTTTGCATTGGTTTCCCTGCTTGTGGGAATCTGGTTTGTGGAGAATCAAATTGCCTATGCGTCGGGCCTGTTGGTCGGAGCGTTGACCGCGATATATTTGGCATGGCATATGGCAAGAAGTATTGACAAAATGTTGGACAAAGCAGAGCTTGGTGCAGACCCGGGTGCGGGTATGCGGGTATCCAGTTTGTTGCGTTACGGAATTGTGATAGCGGTTTTGATTATCACGGCTTTTGTTTCCGAGTGGGTAAACCCCATCAGCGTATTTGTTGGTATTCTGGGATTGAAAGTAGCGGCATATCTCCAGCCGTTTACTCATAAAATCGTGTTTAAGGTATTGAAGTGGGAAGAAGAAGTTTACCCGGAAATGCCTGACACAGAAGAATAAGGAGGTAGAGGTATGGGACAGGGAATCCTGTTATCCGGCGGAGACAACATCGACTTTATGATACATGGTGTCTTCTCTTACAATCTCTTTGGACAAGAGGTGTGGATAACAACATCGCACATATGTCTTTTGATCGTAGTGCTTGTATTGCTTCTCTTTTTCATCATCGGCGGTACGGTATTCCGTAAAGCAGAAACGGTTCCGAAAGGTTTCCAGAATTTTGCGGAAATGATAGTAGAGCTTTTGGATGGTATCGTAATCGGCGGTATGGGTGAAAAGGGCAAAGGATTTCGAAATTACATCGGCGTACTTTTTATCTTTATCCTGGTAAGCAATATTTCAGGTTTGTTGGGATTGAGACCGCCGACAGCGGATTATGGTGTGACCTTACCGCTGGGTATTCTGACTTTTACATTGATTCACGTGAACAAGTTCCGGTTTAATTCAATCGGTTCCATCTGGAAAGATATGTGTTCACCGTTACCGCCCTGGTTACCGATTTGGTTTCCGATCAACTTAATCAGTGAAGTGGCAGTTCCGGTTTCGCTTTCTTTGCGTTTGTTTGCAAATGTTTTATCAGGTACCGTAATGATGGCATTGGTGTATGGCTTGTTACAGATGTTCGCACTTGTTTGGCCTGCAGCACTTCATGTCTACTTTGATTTATTTTCAGGAGCAATTCAGACATACGTATTCTGTATGTTAACCATGACGTATATTTCAAATGCCATGGGTGGAGAAGAGTAAAATTATTTTCTAGGAGGAAAGAAAAATGGAATTTAACGAGAACTTTATTTTGGGATGTTCAGCAATCGGTGCAGGTCTTGCAGTTATCGCAGGTATCGGACCTGGTGTAGGTCAGGGTATTGCAGCTGGTTATGGTGCTTCGGCAGTGGGTCGTAATCCCGGCGCAAGAGGTGCTATCATGACAACTATGTTACTTGGTCAGGCGGTAGCGGAAACAACCGGTCTTTACGGTTTGTTGATTGCATTCCTCTTATTATTCGTAAAACCTTTATTACCTTAATCGGAATAGAAGGTGCAGATGCGTTTTATGAAACGCCTAGCGAAATAGAAGAGGAGGCAGCAGTTTGAACACAATACAGAGCATGAACTTGCTTTTGACGGGTGAAGAAGGAATGTCGAGATTGTTCGATTTGGACATTCAGTTGCTTCATGACTCGGTTCTTACTTTGGTTGCTGTATTTGTTTTATTCCTTGCAGGCTCATACTTTTTCTTCAATCCGGCGCGTAAGTTTCTGGAGAAGAGAAAACAGGGCATTGCTGACGATATTCAGTCTGCAAAGAGTGAACGTGAAGAAGCAGAACGTTTGAAGAAAGAATACGAAGAGAAGTTAAGCGGCGTAGACTCACAGGTGGAACAAATTCTGTCAGATGCCCGTAGAAAAGCACTTTCAAACGAAAATAAAATTATTGTTGAAGCAAAAGAAGAAGCAGAACGCATTCTTGAACGTGCAAACCAGGAAGCAAAACTTGAAAAACAGCGCGTGGCGCATGAAGTGAAGACTGAAATGGTTTCTGTTGCAACTGTTATGGCAGGCAAGATTGTGGCTACTTCCATCGATGACGCAACTCAGGAACGTCTTTTAGACGAAACATTGAAAGAAATGGGTGAGAATACATGGCTAAGCTAGTTTCCAGCACATACGGAGAAGCCTTATTCGAACTTGCACAGGAGAAGAATACGGTTTCTGCAATGTTAGAGGAAGTTTCCGGGCTGCAGATGGTTTTAAAAGAGAATAAGGGACTTTCGGTATTGATGAACAATCCGAAGGTATCCAAAGAAGAGCGTGAAAGCATCGTAAAAGAAGTATTCGGAGGAAGAATCTGTAATGATTTGTTGAATTTTCTGATACTTTTGGTGCAAAAAGGAAGATACGCTTATGTAGAAGAAATTCTTGCTTACTTTACAGACCGGGTAAAAGAAGCGGAAGGAATCGGTACTGCGTATGTTACTACGGCAGTGGAACTGACTCCTGCAAAGAAGGATGAAATACACAGAAAATTACTTGCAACCACATCCTACCGCGAAATTGAAATTATTTATCAGGTAGATCCTACATTAATCGGCGGCATGACCGTTCGTATCAATGACAGGGTTATTGACAGCAGCATAAAGACCAAATTGGAGAAGATGGAGCGTTCGCTTCTTGCAATCCAGTTGGCAGAATAATTAGAAGAAAGGTGCGGCAGATTCATGAATTTAAGACCGGAAGAAATTAGTTCCGTTATTAAGGATCAAATCAAAAGATTCTCAGACCGTCTTGAAGTGGCTGACGTTGGTACCGTTATTCAGGTGGCTGACGGTATTGCCCGTGTACACGGACTGGAAAGCGCCATGCAGGGTGAATTGTTGGAATTCCCCGGCGAAGTGTACGGTATGGTAATGAATCTTGAAGAAGATAATGTTGGTGCAGTACTTCTTGGTAACCAGAAGAGCATCAGTGAAGGCGATATTGTAAAAAGAACAGGCCGAGTTGTAGAAGTGCCTGTTGGTGACGCGATGCTTGGTCGTGTTGTTAATGCATTGGGACAGCCTATCGACGGCAAAGGACCTATCGCAACAACCAAATATCGTCAGATTGAAAGAGTAGCATCCGGTGTTATCACAAGAAAATCAGTTGATACACCCTTGCAGACAGGTATCAAGGCGATTGACGCCATGGTTCCTATCGGACGCGGACAGCGTGAGTTAATCATCGGTGACCGTCAGACCGGTAAAACAGCTATCGCAATCGATACCATTATTAATCAGAAATCAGAGAACGTAAAATGTATTTACGTAGCAATCGGACAGAAGGCATCTACCGTTGCTTCCATTGTTAAAACATTGGAAGAATACGGCGCTATGTCTTATACAACCATTGTTGCATCTACTGCAAGTGAGCTTGCTCCCTTACAGTATATTGCTCCTTACGCAGGATGTGCAATCGGTGAAGAGTGGATGGAAAACGGCGAAGATGTACTTGTTATCTATGATGACTTGAGTAAGCACGCTACCGCATACCGTACACTGTCATTGCTCTTAAGACGTCCCCCCGGACGTGAAGCATATCCCGGTGACGTATTCTACTTGCATTCAAGACTTCTTGAACGTGCAGCTCGTATGAGTGAAGAATACGGTGGTGGGTCCTTAACCGCATTACCGATTATCGAAACACAGGCAGGTGACGTTTCCGCATATATTCCTACCAACGTAATTTCTATTACAGATGGTCAGATTTATTTGGAAACAGAAATGTTTAACTCAGGTTTCAGACCTGCGGTAAATGCCGGACTTTCTGTATCCCGAGTTGGTGGTGCAGCACAGATTAAGGCGATGAAGAAGATTGCGGCTCCTATCCGTGTGGAACTTGCGCAGTACAGAGAACTTGCTTCTTTTGCACAGTTTGGTTCCGAATTGGATGCCGATACCAAGGAAAAGCTTGCACAGGGTGAAAGAATTAAGGAAATCCTTAAGCAGCCCCAGTACAAGCCTATGCCGGTAGAATATCAGGTTATTATCATTTTTGTAGCAACAAAGAAATGTCTTTTGGACATTCCCGTAGATGATATTACCAGATTTGAATCAGAGTTCTTTGAATTCCTGGATACCAAGTATCCCGAAATCCCTGAGTCAATTAAGACAAACAAGGTGATTTCAGAAGAAGTAGAAGCAAAACTTCTTGCAGCAGTAGAGGATTTCAAGAAAGATTTTGTAACAGGTATTTCATAAAACCGATACAGAGTCAGAAAGTAAAGGATGATTAAAATATGGCCTCAATGAGAGATATAAAAAGACGTAAGGCCGGTGTCCAGAGTACGCAGCAGATTACCAAAGCCATGAAATTGGTATCCACGGTTAAATTGCAGCGTGCTAAGACCAGAGCCTTACAGTCCAAAACATATTTTAGTTGTATGTATGATACCGTGGTGAGCCTCCTTGCAAGAGCAGGTGAGCTGGATGTTCCTTATACACAGAAGCAGGAATGTAAACGTAAGGCAATCATTGTTCTTACCTCTAACAGAGGTTTGGCAGGTGGTTACAACTCTAACGTTGTAAAATTAATTACCCAGGGTGGTTTTGCCAAAGAAGACGTAGACATTTATGCAATCGGTCGTAAAGGTCGTGAAACTTTGGAACGTCGCGGATATACCATTAAAGCTGACTTTTCGGAATTGGCGGATGAATTTGAGTATGCAGATGCCATTAAGGTAGTTAATCAGATTCTGAAAGCTTATGATGAGAAGGAAGTCGGTGAGATTTACCTTGCATACACTAATTTTAAAAATACTGTAAGTCAGACTCCGGAGCTTCTGAAATTGCTTCCGGTTTTGCCGGAAGAACATGAGGTTGAAAATGATGGTTTATTGATGAATTTTGAACCTCAGGATGATGAAGCGTTGAAGATGATTATTCCGAAGTATATGACCAGCCTTTTGCATGGCGCATTGATTGAATCCGTTGCCAGTGAGAACGGTGCACGTATGCAGGCTATGGACAATGCAACAAGCAATGCTCAGGAAATGATTGACAGTCTGACCTTGTTATACAATAGAGCGCGTCAGGGCTCTATTACCCAGGAATTAACAGAGATTATTGCAGGTGCGGAAGCGATTTCGTAAACTGCTATTGGAGGAAAAAGATGGCAAATACAGGAAAAATCACACAGATTATCGGTGCGGTTTTGGATATCAAATTTGCAGAAAATAACTTGCCCGACATTAATGAAGCGATTAAAATTGCTTGCAATGACGGTAAGAGATTGGTTGTGGAAGTTGCACAGCATCTTGGTGATGACACCGTAAGATGTATTGCGATGGGACCGACAGACGGTCTTGTTCGCGGTATGGCGGCAGAAGCAACAGGTGCACCCATATCCGTACCCGTAGGTGAGAATACACTGGGACGTATTTTTAACGTTCTTGGTGATCCCATTGATAATAAGCCTGCACCCGAAGGTGTAAGCTATGATCCTATTCATAGAGCTGCTCCCGAATTTGCAGAGCAGTCTACAGCAACTGAATTGCTTGAAACCGGTATCAAAGTCGTTGACTTACTTTGCCCTTACCAGAAGGGTGGTAAAATCGGTTTGTTCGGTGGTGCCGGTGTAGGTAAAA
>CAZQBM010000036.1:0-813 GCA_964591945.1 uncultured Lachnospiraceae bacterium
CGCTTTCATTTAAGTCTACAAAAGATTATAGGATATTTTATAAAAAAAAGCAAAGAGAATAGAAAATTATGTGCAATTAACAGGGAAGTATGTTATAATATTAACGATTATGCTTTGAGACAAGTGTTTTTACAAACGAGGAATGGAAAATAACTATGTTTAATGAAAAAATACCTTTTATTTTTATCAGTTATTCGCATAAAGATTCAGATAGGGTTTGCCCGATCATCGAACGATTGAAAAAAGAAGGATTCAATGTTTGGTATGACGATGGTATTGAACCCGGTTCTGAGTGGGATGAGAATATTGCGAACCATATTTCGCAATGTGGTTATTTTATTGCGTTTATCAGTGAGAATTATTTGGGTTCCAGCAATTGCAAGGATGAATTGAATTTTGCAAGAGATTTGGACAAAGACAGATTGCTTGTGTATTTGGAAGAAGTTGCATTGTCGGGTGGTATGGCAATGCGCATGAATCGGAATCAGGCAATTTACTGGGATAAGTGCGAAGACAAGGAAAGGGCTTATCAAAAGCTGTTTTCAGCAGTGGGTATTGAGAAAACCAGAATATTTATTCCGAAACCTGTGGAAGAGTCTGCGCCGGAGCAACGGCCGATGCCTCAGTCTGCAGCACAACCTAGACCTGTACAGCAGCCGGCACCTCAGCCTATGGCACAGCCAAGACCTGTACAACAGTCGACACCTCAGCCTATGGCACAACCGAGATCTGCACAGCAGCCGGTATCTCAGCCTGTGGCACAACCGATACCTCAGCCTGTGGCACAACCGATACCTCAGCCTGTAGCACAGC
>CAZQBM010000036.1:913-25127 GCA_964591945.1 uncultured Lachnospiraceae bacterium
CAAGACCTGTACAACAGCCAAGACCTGTACAACAGCCAAGACCTGTACAACAGCCAAGACCTGTACAACAGCCTGTACAGCCTAAAAGTGCTCCTAAAAAATCAAACGGTTTAAAAATTAGCTTGATTATTGGCGGTATTATTTTAGCATTATTGCTAGTAGGCTTTGTTTCTATCATGATTCTAATTGTTATAGGTAGTAGCGCTTCGTCAGGGAATAATGTTGTAATTGAAGAAGATGCTACCGCAAATGAATTGCTTCCCTTGGCAGAAGACGGAAATGCGGATGCAATGTACCGTTTGGGTGAGATCTATTTTTATGGTGAAAACGGTGCAGAAATTGATTATGACAAGAGTTTGTACTGGATGAACAAAGCTGCAGATGAAGAACATTATGATGCTTTAAAGTTTTTAATGTTTATGTATAATGTGGAAGCAACACCATACGAATTTGATTTTGCAAAATCCGTTGAATTTGCAGAGAGGGTACTGGAACAGAATCCGGAAGATTCAGATGCAATGTTTACGATTGGATATTGTTATTCAGTTGGTGGCTATGGTATTGAGGTGGATTATGAAGAGGCTGTAAAATGGTATACCAAAGCTGCCGAGTTAGGCGAACCGGATGCGATGTATAATTTGGCACTGTGTTATTATTATGGCTATGGTGTGGAAGTGGACCAGGAAAAGTTTGATATGTGGATGCAGGCATATGAAGAGGCAACCGGAAATTAAGTTAAAGTTGTCGTATGTTTGTTGGCATATTTTATGAAAGGTAGAAGTTAAATGGCAAATATTTTTCTAAGTCATAGTACAATTGATGGTGAACTGGCAAATTATATCTGCGAATCATTTGAGAGCAGAGGTTTGTCCTGTTGGATTGCACCGCGTAATATCAGACCCGGTGAGGATTGGGCAACGAGTATTACGAATGCCATATTAGAGGCGGATGTGTTTTTCATCCTTTACAGCAAGCATTCCATTAAGTCTTCCCAGTGTGCGAAGGAAATCGGAATTGCTGACCGTAAGAAGAAATATATTATCCCTTATAAAATTGATGATACGGAGCCCGAGGGCGCTTTTGACTATTATTTGACAGGGTGCCAATGGTTTATTATTGATCCGTCAACCGGCGAGTTCAAAATGGACGAACTGTGCGATGCGATCAAAGGCGTTATTCTACAAAAATATGATGAAGAGCAACAACTTACTGAGGCTGTTTCTGTGCAGAACAATGTTCCGGATGTACGACCTGAAGTGGTGTTGTCGCAAACTGTTGAACCAAGAATTAAAACGGATATGCTTGTTTCTCAAAGTGCGCCCAAAGTTGTAATAAAAGAAACTGCATCTGAGAAAAAAAGCGAAAGAGCAGAAAAAACAGTCCAAAGAAAAACGACTTCCGTAAAAACGCAAAAAACTACCCGTAAACGCACAAAAGCCCAGAAGGAAAGAAGAAATCTTTTGATCGGCGGAATTTGTGTGCTTGCATTGATTTGCATAGTCGGTGTGATTGGTATTACGGTTGTTATCAGAAGTGTAACCGGAAATGAGACAGTTTCATCAGAATCGGGCGGACTATTTAATAATTCTAACAAAACCACCCCGGCAAAATATTTTGAATATAAGGAAGTTGATGGGTACATCATTATTATGAGTTATACGGGAACGGATGGTAATGTTGTAATTCCTTCGGAGATTGACGGCAAAAAGGTTATGGCCCTTGGCGGAAAAGTCTTTTTCTGTAACGAATTTGTTACTTCTGTAGAATTGCCCGATACGATTGTTGAAATTCCGACGTATGCGTTTTATAAGTGCAGTAATTTGGAGAAAGTTGTGATTCCGGAAGGCGTAAAGTTTATCGGCATGCATGCTTTTGAAGATTGTACAAGTTTGACTTCTGTTCAAATTCCTGACAGTGTTGTTACAATTGGAGATTTTGCTTTTTGTAAATGCACCAATCTTTCGGATGTTGGGATGTCCGGGAATGTTCAAAGCATAGGTATGTATTCGTTTTCAAACTGTGAAATGCTGAATGCAATTGTTTTGCCGGATACATTGGTTTCCATCGGAGATATGGCGTTTGCTTATTGTACTTCAATAGATGAAATAACAATACCTGCAGGAATCGAGACGATTTCAACAAATGTATTTAGCGGTTGTCAAGATATAATGGTGTATTACAACGGTATAAGCTATACATACGATATTTCGGCAATTGTTGAGCAATTGACGGAATAAGAATATTATATTTTTTTGAGGAACTATAGAGTATAAATAATACCTAAGGTGCAACAGTAGGAGGCCTTATATGACAGATAAAGGTATTTCCCAGGCGGTCATCGCAAGATTGCCCCGCTATTTTAGATTTTTGGGCGACTTAAAAGAAGAAGGTGTGGAACGTATTTCATCCCAGGAATTAAGCAAGAGAATGGGAATTACTGCTTCTCAAATCCGACAGGATTTTAATCATTTTGGCGGATTCGGACAGCAGGGATACGGTTATAATGTAGATTATCTTTATAATGAAATTGCGAAAATTCTTGGTTTGGATAAAAAACACAACCTGATTATTATCGGTTCCGGTAATTTGGGACAGGCCCTTGCAAATTACGTCAGTTTCGAGAAACGCGGTTTCCTTATCAAGGGGATGTTTGATAATAATCCTGCGTTGCAGGGCAAACAGGTCCGTGGAATGGAGATTCGCCCTACGGACGAGATTGAGTCTTTTATCAAGGAAAACAACATCGATATTGCAGTACTAACCGTTCCGAAAACCAGTGCCACCGAGATTGCCAAAAAGCTTGTAAAATGTGGCATACGCGGCATTTGGAATTTTGCCCATGTGGATTTGGATGTTCCTTCCGATGTAACGGTTGAGAATGTACATTTGTCGGATAGTTTGATGAAATTATCGTATAAAATCAATTGTAAAAATGAATAAATTGATGAAATTATTTGTTTATCTTTATATATTTGTATATTTTTATGAACGAAGAATAAGAAAGAAGGCGTAATTATGTCACGAAGAGAAGAAGTTTATGTCTCTGCCTTGAGTGGCAAAAAGATACCGATTTTAACACTGGATCACAAGTGGCATCAGTTGTTTAACCAGGTGCATACTACAACTTCGATTAAGAAAGCTGAGGAAGACCTGAATACACTGTTGAAACAACAGGGTAAAATTAATACAGAAACCAAGGATATTAAAAAAATTAAGAATCGTCTGATGGACGAAATCGTAAATATGATGGAAGATGCGGACAATCCGGAAACGGCGAAAAAGATTGAAGAGAATAAGCGCCTGATTGAAGAATGTAATGACAAGCTGGATGCTTATCGTGATGAGAGTTTGGATCTTCCGAAACGAATTAATGATGCAAACAAAAGTCTTATGTTGATGACAATGGAAGCCTGTTATGAAGATATTCAGGAAAATTACGGTCAGATTCAGGAAATTACGGAGTGGATTAATAATATCCGTGTGGAACTTAAGAAAAATATGGTCCGAAAAGAAGAAATGCAGAGAAGAAACCAGGATTTATATGCTTATATGCATGATATTTTCGGCGCAGACGTAATTGAGTTGTTTGATATGAAATTCGGTGTAGATAATAAGGATTCGTAAGATATGAGCAGAAAGTACATTTTGCCTGCTGCCATTATGCAAAAAGCAGACAATGCAACAATTGAAGAAGTGGGAATCGGTCAGGATGTGCTTATGGAACGTGCCGCGCTGGCAGTTGCGTCTAAGGTTAAGTCCTATGATCCACAGAAGGTTTTGTGTATCTGCGGAACCGGAAATAATGGCGGAGATGCCTTGGCTGTCGCAAGAATTCTTTTGATGCAGGGTGTAAATGCGGATGTATTTTTATGTGGTAAGCCTGAGAAATATAAGCCTGCTGTCGTGAAGCAATATGATATTTTTCAAAAAGTGGGCGGCCGGACAATAACCACAACGGATTTTACCGAATATGATATCATTGTAGACGGTATTTTCGGTATTGGCCTGGAACGTAATTTAGAAGGTTTTTATACCGATATTGTTGCATACATCAATCAGGCCGGTGAAAATAAGACAAAGATTATTTCTGTTGACATTCCTTCCGGTATTCATACGGATACAGGAGTAGTAATGGGATGTGCCGTGAAAGCGGATGAAACCGTGGCTTTTGCTTATTATAAACCGGGGCATCTTGTATATCCCGGGGCAGAATATTGCGGTAAGGTTAGTGTTGAAGAAATCGGAATTTCCCATCTTTTTATAGAGGACGCTTATAAAGCAGATACTTTTACAATGGAAAGAGATATTCTTCCGTATTTGCCGAAACGTCCCCGCAATGGGAATAAAGGTACTTTCGGAAGGGTTTTGATTGTGGCAGGAAGTTCTGCTATGTATGGAGCCTGCTATCTTTCGGCATTAGCAACTCTCCGAATGGGTGTAGGTTTGGTTGATATTTTCACTCATGAAGTAAACCGTACTGCAGTGCAGACAATGCTTCCTGAAGCGATTCTTCATACCTATGAAGATTGTAATGTGGATTTGAACAAATTGCATGAATTGATGGAGCGTGCGGATTGTGTGGTGATTGGCCCCGGCTTGTCAACAAGCGATATCGCTGTGGACTTGGTTAAAACAGTATTAGAGCATTGCACAAAGCCTGTGGTTGCAGATGCGGATGCCTTAAATTGTATCGCAGTGCACAAGGAATTGTTGCAGGTTATCAAGGATTTAAAAAAGAATGTAATTGTCACACCGCATCCGGCCGAATTGTCACGCCTGACGGGCAAGAGCGTATCTGAATTAAAAGCAGATTATATAAACAGCGTGAAGTCTTTTGCAAAAGAGTTTGGATTGATTGTAGTTGGCAAAGATGCGGGAACCATTGTCAGCAACGGCAATTGTACGTACATCAATCAAACCGGTAATTCCGGTATGGCAACCGCGGGTAGTGGTGATGTATTAAGCGGAATCATCGGGGCGTTGTGTGCGCAAAAGGAGAGCATTTTTGATTCGGCTTGGAAGGGCGTTTGTCTTCACGGAAAAGCCGGAGACCTGGCAATGAGGCAAATGAACTCATATTCCATGATTGCAAGGGATATTGCCAATGCGTTGGCAGATATTATGAAAGAATAAACGGATTCTAAGGAGGAACACCGTGAATCATTATGAAAGAGTATGTGCATCTGTAAATTTGGATGCCATTATCAATAATATTAAAGCGATTTATGAGAAGCAGGGAGAAGGCTTTAAAATTATGGCTGTTGTGAAGTCTGACGGCTATGGACATGGGGCACTACCCATTGCAAAATGTTTGGAAGAGAAAGAGTTTATCTTTGGTTTTGCAACCGCAACGGCGGAAGAGGCATTGATTCTTCGAAGATGCGGAATTCATAAACCGATTATGATTCTTGGCTATACATTCCCTTATGCTTATGAAGATATGATTCGTGAAGATATTGCTTTTACGGTATTTCGTAAAGATATGCTGGAAGAAATCTCGGCTTTGGCTGTATCTTTGGGAAAAGAAGCTAAGGTGCATGTTAAGGTAGATACAGGAATGCATCGTATCGGCGTACGTCCTGATGATGAAGGACTTACTTTTGTAAAAGAAGTGTTGTCTATGCCGGGAATCATAGCAGAAGGAATTTTTACGCATTTGGCAAATGCAGATGCTGAAGATAAGGCGAATGCTTACAAACAGGTAGAGCAATTGAAAGCCTTTATGAGTCGGATTGAAGCGGAGTGTGGTTATAAATTCCCTGTGCGACATTGTTTTAACAGTGCTGGACTTATGGAAATGCAGGATGAAGCATTTAATGTTGGCCGTGTAGGTATCTCTATGTATGGCGTGTGGCCTTCTGATGAGATGAAGAAGGAACAGATGGATTTACAGCCTGCATTATCACTTCACAGTAAAATTGTTTATATCAAGGATTTGCCTGCCGGTTCGCCGATTAGCTACGGCGGAACTTATGTCACAGAGAAAGAATCCCGGGTGGCAACCGTGCCTGTAGGTTATGGTGACGGGTATCCCAGAGGTTTATCAAATTGCGGTTCCGTATTGATTCGGGGTGTCCGTTGTCCGATTCTTGGAAGAGTATGTATGGATCAGTTTATGGTTGATATTACTGCTTTGCCTGAGATAAAAGAAGGGGAAGTTGTGACATTGATTGGCAAAGACGGCGATGAAGAAATAACGGTAGAACAGTTATGTGATTTATACGGCGGTTTCCGTTATGAGATGATTTGTGATATCGGAAAACGCGTGCCGAAAGAATATTTCTTAAACAGTGAACGGATTTATTCCAAAGATTATCACAATGATTTGGCATAACTTTTAGAATAAAAATAGCAACTCTTTTGTATACAACTGACAAAAAGGAAATAGTAGGTAGTAAAGAAAAAGGAAATGAAGGTGTATGCATGAGAAGAGGCGATGTTTATTATGCTGATTTAAGACCTGTGGTGGGTTCGGAACAGGGCGGGATCCGTCCGGTGTTAATTGTTCAGAATGATGTTGGGAATAAACACAGCCCTACGATTATCGTAGCAGCCATTACCAGCAAAATGAACAAAGCAAAACTGCCCACACATATTGAATTGGATTCATCCAGATATCAAATGGTAAAAGATTCCGTAATTTTGCTGGAACAATTGCGGACCATTGATAAAAAGAGACTTCATGAGATGGTGTGCCATCTGGATGAAGAGATTATGGAAAAAGTAAATAAAGCACTCATGATCAGTCTTGAGCTTCATACATAAGAATGAGATGTGCTTAAAAATGGAGGAAATATACGAAATGGACGCGGAAACGATTGGGTATATTCTGCTGTTTGTTTGTCTGTTACTGTTGGATGCTATGTTTTGCGGATTTATTGCTTTGGTAGATTCTGTCCGCAGTACGGATATTGAAAAAAATGAAGAGGAGCTTGGCGAAAAGCTTACAAAGAAATTAAGGAAAATCGAGCAAAACGAGATTGCCTATGAAAACAGGGCATTAATTGCAATTATAGTAATTACAACCATAATGGGTGGCATATATCTGCCATTTATTTCTTATTTTTGTTTTGAATATATAGAGAAATTAAAGGCTACAAATACTTTGCCTGTATTTTTAAGCGGTGCTGTTTCACCGTATCTGGCAACTGCACTATTTGTTGCAGTTTTGGTTGTATTTTTTGTGTTGTTTTTAACATTTGCATTGTTAATTCCTAAGCGTCTTGTAAGGCATATGTCAATCCGTAAGAAGGCGGTATTTGCGTCAGTAGTTACAACGGTTTCGGTTGTTTTAAAACCGATTACCGATTTGACAAATCTTCTGGCAAAGGGGATTTTAAGGTTGTTCGGCGTGAAAAAGCCGGCGGTTAAGGCGGATGTCACTGAAGAAGAAATCATTTCTATGGTAAATGAAGGCCAGGAACTTGGCGTTTTGGAAGCGGAAGAAGCAGAGATGATTGCCAATATCTTTGAGTATGGCGATAAAGAAGCCAAAGATATTATGACAAACCGAAGCAACATCACAGCCATTGATGTGGAGATGAATCTTCCGGATGCCATTGACTTTATGTTGGAACAGAAGAACAGCCGTTATCCGGTTTATGAAGAAAATCTTGACCATGTTGTTGGCATTATTCATTTTAAGGATGCCATCAGGTTCCAGAATGTAAATAAAAGAGCCAAGGCAAAGCTTTCGGCTTATCCGGAACTTTTAAGAGAAGCGGTTTTTGTGCCTGAGACCAAGAATATCGATGATTTATTTCAGGAAATGCAGTCTGCAAAACTTCAGATGGTAATTGTGGCCGATGAGTACGGACAAACGTCCGGCCTTGTAGCGATGGAAGATATTTTGGAAGAAATCGTGGGTAATATACTTGATGAATACGACGAGGAAGAAGACTACATAGAAGAAAAAGGTGAAAATACTTATGAAATTGATGGTTTGACTCCGCTTGAAGAACTGGAAGAAGAGCTTGGAATTACCTTTGATGATGAGAATTTTGAAACATTAAACGGTTTTATGATTTCCAAATTAGAACATATTCCGGAAATTGATGAATTTTTTGAAATGGATTACGGAGGATATCATTTCAAGGCATTGGAAATTGAAAATAAAATTTTCAAGACAATATCTGTGGTTCGTAACGAAATAAAGGCAGAAGAAAACACAGATGAAGAAACGGATACAACCATAAAATCTGTTGAAGAAACAGACGAATAATGATACAATATAAGTTGATATTTATTTAGATTACACAGGAGGCTATTATGTCAGGACATTCAAAATTTGCGAATATTAAGCATAAAAAGGAGAAAAACGATGCAGCGAAGGGTAAGATTTTTACCATTATCGGACGTGAAATTGCCGTTGCGGTAAAAGAAGGCGGTCCCGACCCTGCAAACAATTATAAACTTGCAACCGTTATTGCCAAAGCAAAAGCCAACAATATGCCCAACGATACCATTGAAAGAGGTATTAAGAAGGCATCAGGCGAAGGTAATAATGTGGTTTATGAACATGTTACTTATGAAGGATATGGTCCTAATGGAATTGCAATTATCGTAGAGACGCTTACCGATAACAGAAACAGAACTGCTGCCAATGTAAGAAGTGCTTTTACCAAGGGCAACGGAAGCATCGGTACTTTGGGATGTGTATCTTTTATGTTTGATGAAAGAGGACAGGTAATCATTGACAAAGAAGAATGCGATATGGATTCAGACGAGCTTATGATGCTTGTATTGGATGCGGGCGCAGAAGACTTCAATGAAGAAGATGATAGTTATGAAATTTTAACTGCACCCGATGGCTTGATGGATGTAACCAAGGTTTTGGAAGATGCGGGTATTCCCATGGCAAGTGCTGAAGTAACCATGATTCCTCAGAATTATGTATCATTAACAGATGAAACAGCAGTAAAGAACCTTCAGAAAACATTAGATTTGTTAGAAGATGACGATGATGTTCAGAACGTTTATACCAACTGGGAAGAAGAATAATTGACCGAATAAGGAGACTATAAAATGAGCAAGAGAAATATTGAGACCACTTGTATACAAGGCGGATGGCAGCCTACAAAGGGCGAACCCAGAGTATTGCCTATTTATCAGAGTACAACATTTAAGTATGACACTTCTGAACAGATGGGTAAGTTGTTTGATTTGGAAGACAGCGGATATTTTTATACAAGATTACAGAACCCTACAAACGATTATGTTGCAAATAAGATTTGTGAAATGGAAGGCGGTGTGGCAGCAATGCTTACATCTTCCGGACAGGCAGCAAACTTTTATGCAGTATTTAATATTTGTGAAGCAGGCGATCATATCATTATTTCTTCTGCACTTTATGGCGGTACTTTTAACCTTTTGACAACTACGGTTGCGAAGATGGGGATTGAAACTACCGTTGTGGATCCTGAAATTTCGGAAGAAGAATTACAGGCAGCAATTAAGCCGAATACCAAGTGTATTTTGGCAGAGTCTGTGTCTAACCCTTCTTTGGTTGTATTGGATTTTGAGAAGTTTGTTAAAGTTGCACATGCAACCGGCATTCCTGTAATTGTTGACAACACCTTCCCTACACCCATCAACTGCAGACCTTTTGAATATGGTGTAGACATTGTAACACATTCTACAACCAAGTATATGGACGGACATGCTGTATCTGTAGGCGGTGCAATTGTAGACTCCGGTAACTTTGACTGGATGGCGCATGCGGACAAGTTCCCCGGACTTTGTACTCCTGATGAATCTTATCACGGAATTACATATGCGGAGAAGTTTGGAAAAGGTGCTTATATTACGAAGGCAACCGCACAGTTGATGAGAGACTTGGGTTCGATTCAATCACCTCAGAATGCTTTTCTTTTAAATCTTGGTTTGGAGACACTTCATTTGCGTATGGAAAGACATTGTGCCAATGCGTTAAAAGTTGCGCAGTGGTTACAGGCAAATGAAAATGTGGCTTGGGTAAATTATCCCGGTCTCGAAAGCGATAAGTATTATGAGAGAGCTAAAAAGTATATGCCTAAGGGAACTTGCGGTGTATTGACCTTTGGTTTAAAGGGCGGAAGAGATGCCAGCGTGAAGTTTATGGATAGTCTCAAGATGATTGCTATCGTAACTCATGTTGCGGACGCACGTTCCTGTGTGCTTCATCCTGCAAGTCATACACATCGTCAGATGAATGATGAACAGCTTCTTGCTGCGGGCGTACAGCCTGATTTGATTCGTTTCTCAGTAGGTATTGAGAATGCAGATGATATTATTGCTGACTTGGCGCAGGCTATGGAAGCGATGAACGCGATGAACGCATAGAAAGAGTATATTATCATGGATAAATTAGCAATTGTAGTGCCTTGTTATAATGAAGAAGAAATGCTTCCGATTTCGTCGGAGGCGCTTCGCGGGGCATTGGATGACCTTGTAAAGAAAAATAAAATATCACAGGATAGCTTTGTACTGTTTGTAGATGACGGAAGTAAGGATAAAACCTGGGAGCTGATTGAAGCGGAACATAATAAATATCCTAATGTCTATGGATTGAAACTTGCGGGCAATGTGGGGCATCAGTTTGCGTTAACAGCAGGCTTGTTAACTGCAATGCAGTGTTCTGATGTTACAATTTCTATTGATGCCGATTTGCAGGATGATATTGGTGTATTCGAAGAGATGCTTGATAAGTATTATGGCGGTTGTGATATTGTTTATGGTGTCCGTAATAAGAGAAAGTCGGATACATTCTTCAAGCGAACCACGGCACAGGCATTTTATAAGTTGATGAGCAGTATGGGTGTAAAAACCGTATATAATCATGCGGATTTCAGACTTATGTCACAACGTGCCGTAAAGCACTTTAGTGAATTTAAGGAAAGTAATCTTTTTTTACGCGGTATGGTGCCTTTGATAGGATATAAAACGGACAGCGTATATTATGAACGTAAGGAACGTGTAGCCGGAGAGTCTAAGTATCCGTTAAAGAAGATGCTTGCTTTGGCAATTGAAGGAATTACATCTTTTAGCGTGAAACCCATCAGTTTGATTACCGTAATGGGCGGAATTATTATTTTAGGAAGCGTTTGTGCATTTATTTATGCATTGGTTTCTTATTTCTTTGGAGTTGTAGAGCCCGGTTGGACATCTTTGATGATTTCAATTTGGTTTATCGGTGGCGTGCAATTGCTTTCGATAGGATTAATCGGTCAGTATATCGGAAAGATTTATATCGAAGTAAAACATCGTCCGAGATATAATATCGAAACGTTTCTTGGGGGAGAAAACGAATAGAGAGACGAATGAAAATTAACTCGTAGGGGAGAAGGGTTCATATGAAATTAACTAAGACATGGCTTAGCTATATCATTTGGGGATTTTTTTCAATTATCTTATTTACCAATATCGGTATTGCTGCAATAGAGATAGGGATTCAGAATGAAACAACGGATTTCTTAATGCCGATGGTTATTCTCTATGGCGGAACCATAGTTGGTATTCTTGTGTTTATCGGCGTATATAAACTGATTGAAAAATATATGCTGCCTAAGATGAAGTCAGACGGAGAAGCGCCTGTTTTAAAAGGACCGGCGGAATGGCTGGCATTTGCAATGTTGATTTTTGTTGCAATTGCAGTGCGTGCAATCGCAATTATTTCTGCCGGCGGTACACTGACGGGAACTACGGAATTTTACGAATGTGCTATCGGAAGTGCCGATTTTTCTATGTTTACTGTACATAATAACGTGACATATGTTTATTGTGGTTTTCTTGGATTTTTATTAAACTTTCTCGGACATTTTCCTACCGCAGCAATGTCTGTTCAGGCAGGAATTCAGATTATTACCATAATTGCTACATATTTTGGTGTTAAGAAAGCTTTAGGCAGAGTGCCTGCATGGGTATCAACTTTATCGATGTCTTTTTTGCCGGGAAGTTTTTTGGCGATAAGGATGTGTACACCGGACAGTTTTTTGACAATGCTGTTTGCTTTTTATATGCTTGCTTTGGTTTATTTGGGACAGGCAAATCGTGAGCAAAAAATCAGAATCGGTGCGCATACTCTTTTTTATGTTTTAATGGGGCTTTTTGCTGGTATTTTAACTTATTTGGATTGGACCGGCTTGCTTGCCTTTGTTATTGGTATTGTTGCTCTGGTTCAGTACAAAAACGAAGAGGCTTGGCTGAAAATTCAAAAACCTTTTTTGCAGGTTTTATGGTTTAGTGTAGCTTTTATTTTGACAACAACGTTATTACTTTGGTTTTTACCGAACGGTGGTGTAGAAAGCGGATTAAGTGCTGTTTTGGGATATGTAAGTGTCTTGATGCCTGCCGGAGGTTTGAATTTAATGATTTTATCACCGCATAAAGGGCAGTGGGATACATTGGCGCTGTTTATTTTTGCGGGGCTTTGGTTTGTGGGATTTTTAAGAAATAAACAGGACAAAGCGTTTCCTTATACATTTATTATTGTGTTTTTGACAGTTGCTTCATTTATAGGAATTGGTGCATATGATTATGATTATATGGCAAGTTATTTATGGATTATGCTTGCAACTATCGGTATTACATCAATAAATGATTTTCGTAAAAATGAAAGAGATGTTGCGGTTGCAGAGAAAACAAAAGAAACGAATGCAAAACGCAAGGAAGAAAGAGAACGGAAACGCGCGGAAGCGGCCGGAGAAAAGAGTATTCGTTTAGACGATATTCATGAGAAAAAGAGTAAAAGTTTCTCAGATATTAATGAAACCGGCGGTATAGGAAATTCAACAGCCGGAACTTCGAATTTATCAGTTGGACAAACAAATGCATACAATGATAGTTCGACAAAGAAGGGTTATGGTATTGGGCGTAAAACAGAAAGTTTGGTTGTTGAAGAAACTACAAATAATAATGTAATACCCGCAGCAGAGCTAAAGCCTTCTAATGTTGATGAGCCGGTTGTTTCAACATCGACATATTCGGCTGTTTCCACAGAAGAAAAATATAATGTTGTTAAGAAGGTTGACAGACCGCCTTTGGGAATGCCTGCATCTTTAACGCCGATGCAACCTCAATATGGTTATGCACCGGGTAGCCGCTCAAGACGTTCGTTGAGATCACCGTCTAAGAGTACTTTTACACCGGAAGATCTGGAAAGAATCAGTCGTTATACCGGTGTGAATTATATGGCATCGCAGACTGTAGGGGTAAAACAGGAAGAAACGGAAAGTGTAGAGGAAACTGTTGCAACCGGTGTTGTAGAACCGGATGTGAGTATCAATAATGTGGTTGAAAATCCTGTTTCTGATATTTCAAATGCAATTCTGTCAAATGAAGAGCTTGTCGCACAAGAAACAGTTATATCTGATATTCCAGAGGAAAGCACGCAGACACCGGAAATTTCGAAAGATGCACTCCATGAAAGTGAAGATGTGATTGAGATTACAGAAGGAAACGCTGAAACATTAACAGAAGCAGTTGAACACTCCGTTAGTTATATTGAATTGGATGCGACGGGAAATGAGGAAAACAATATTGCAACGGAAGAGATAGCGGTTGCAGAAGAAATGCCTACACTGGCACCGTATGTCAGTCCTTCAAGACGTCATTTTAGACATCCGTCCAAGAGTACTTTTAGGCCGGAAGAATTGGAGAAAATCAGTCAATATACCGGTGTTTCATATAAAAAGACGGAACAGACCCAAGCTTCTGTGGAAAAAGAAACTAAAAAGCCTATGGAAGAAAAATCTGTTGCAAAGGCGGAACAAGAGACAAAGTCTGCTGCGTTGGATAGTACAAAGACAGTTACGGAACGTAAACCCAAGATGATTCGAAACCCTCTTCCGGGACCGAAACCTCATGTTGCGAAAGAGTTAAACTATGATTACAATCCGAAACCTTCAGAAATGGAGTTTGATATTGTAGATTTGAAAGGCAAAGATTTCTTTGATTTCTAGAATAAAAACAATCAAATATTGAATACTAAAAAAGAATCCGTAAGGGTTCTTTTTTATTTTATATAAAAGGAGATTGTAATGTCGGAAAATAGTAATGAAAATGATGATATTAAGGAATATGGTACAGGAAAATTAGATAAAAATAATGAAAATTTAAATATTGAGTTGATTTCCATTATTGGTGAAATAGAAGGTCATGATAACTTAAGTGCGGGTTCCAAAACAACAAAATATGAACACATTTTACCGAAATTAGCGTTGATAGAAGATGCGGAAGAAACAGATGGCGTTTTGTTAATTATTCACACTATGGGAGGTGATGTGGAGGCAGGACTTGCAATTGCTGAAATGATTGCATCCATTAGTAAACCAACAGTGTCTCTCGTCTTGGGCGGCAGCCATTCTATTGGGGTACCGATTGCTGTAAGTACGGACTATTCTTTTATTGTTCCGACGGGGACTATGGTCATTCATCCGGTGCGGATGAGCGGTACGGTAATCGGTTCCAGCCAGACGTATGCTTATTTCAGACAAATGCAGAACCGAATTACCGGTTTTGTATCGTCTCACAGCCATATATCTGAAGAAAGATTAAATGAGTTAATGATGGAAACAGAACAACTTACGAAGGATGTGGGAAGTATACTTGTAGGAAAACAAGCTGTAGAAGAAGGATTGATTAATGAAGTGGGTGGAATTCATCAGGCAATTACGAAATTGCACCAACTGATAAAAGAAAGTAAAAATACAAGATAATGTTTTTTTATAAAATCTAATACACAATATAATGACAAAAGCCTGAAAAAGTGGTATACTTACAAATACTGGGAGAATGTACGGTTTTTTTGATGTGCATTTTTCTGATTTTAGTATTGGAGGCATACCTATGGCAGCATCTTCCGGTCAGAACGGAAATCGTAAAACTTCGAATGGCCAGAAAAAAACAACTTCATCAAATACACGTACAAGAAGCAATACTTCAAACAGAAGTAAAACATCAACACAGAGTGCCCGTGGTCGTAAACCGGCTCAACCCGATAATTCCATTATGGATGAAATTATGTTGATTTTGGTATTTGCGCTGGTAATCTTTTTGTTCTTGTGTACGGTGGGAATTATCGGTGCCAAAGACGGGGCAGATCCTAACTTTGGTGATTATATACAAAGTTTTATGCTTGGATTGTTTGGTTATACGGCTTTTGTTGTGCCGATTGTAACTTTTTTTGCAATGGCGCTTGGTATATCCAACCGTAATAATTATTTCGTTTGGTTCAAGATCGGTTCATTGATTGCACTTGTTATGGTGGTTGGCGTTTTAATGCATATGATTTCTTATGCGGATTTAGAAATGATGGCAGAGATAAAAGGCTGGCCCAAAACCTTTTATACCGGAAAAAATGGCGGTGGGGTGATTTTTGGAGCTATTGCTTTAGGGTTATGTTCGCTGATTGGTAAAGCAGGAACGGTATTTCTTTTGATTGTTTTAACAATTATTGCATTAGTATTATTGACCGGTAAGTCTTTCATCAAAGGAGTTAAACAGGGAAGTAAGAAAATATATGAAACCACCAAAGAAGAAGGTGGCCGTTTGAAAGAGTTTTCAAACAATGTAAGAGAAGATGTAAGAAATGCCCGTTTTGAAAGTGATGATGAAGAAGATGAGCAAATTCTTCGAAGAAACAGAAGAGCAACGGGTGTTACATTAGACACATCTTTAACAAAGAGTAACAGAACAACTGTTACAGAAGAACCTGTCGTGGTTGAAAAGATTAAGAAAGAGGAACAGCCTTTAATTCCATTGTCGGAAATGGAGGAAGTCAAAGAAGAAACACCGGTAAAAAAAGAGTCCGGCGATATTCACAGGATTGAGTATGTGGACAAAGGTGAAGATGATGATTGGATTCAGCCTGTAGCGGTACATTCAGTGAAAACAGTTAAGAATGAAGATGATGATATTGTAAAGCCGATTCGCGTGAAACAGATGGAAGAAATTCGTCCTGTAGAAGAACCTGTTGCTTCTTCTATGGAAGAAGTTGCGATTGAAAAGGAATTTACACCTATGCCCGCGAAGCCGGTTGCACACCTTCGCTCCAGGGATAAAAGTGATTTTAATGCTTCGGTGGATTCTGTATTTAAAGAGAGTGAAAAAGCCAAAGAAAAGAAAATATATAAGTTTCCGCCTATTAATCTTTTGAAGAAGGGCGAAGGCGGACGCGGCGGCAATGATACGGAAGATATGGCTGCTACTGCTAAGAGATTGGAAGAAACGCTGGAAACCTTTGGTGTACGTGTTAAAGTTACGGATTTTAGTAAAGGACCGGCGGTTACCAGATATGAATTACATCCTGAACAGGGTGTGAAAGTCAGCAGAATTTTATCTCTTGTGGATGATATTAAGCTGAATTTGGCAGCTTCTGATATTCGTATTGAAGCGCCGATTCCCGGTAAAATGGCGGTGGGTATTGAAGTTCCGAATAAAAACAGCAGCGCTGTACATTTGCGTGAATTGTTGGATACCAGTGAATTTACTAATTTTTCGTCAAATCTTGCATTCGCGGTTGGTAAAGATATCGGTGGTCAGTTGGTGGTTACGGATATTGCTAAGATGCCGCATGTATTGATTGCAGGTGCTACAGGTTCCGGTAAATCAGTATGCATTAATACCTTGATTATGAGTATTTTATACAAGGCTCATCCTGATGATGTTAAAATGATTATGATTGACCCGAAGGTGGTTGAATTAAATGTTTATAACGGCATTCCTCATTTGATGATTCCGGTAGTGACCGACCCGAAGAAGGCATCGGCAGCTCTTGCCTGGGGCGTTGCAGAAATGACAGAGCGTTATAAAAAGTTTGCGGATGCAGGCGTGCGTGACTTGAAAGGTTACAATCAGAAGGCTGAAAGTGGTGTCGTGGATGATGCAGGTCTTCCGGTCAAGAAGATGCCGCAGATTGTAATTATAGTAGATGAACTTGCAGACTTAATGATGGTAGCTTCCAAAGAAGTGGAAGAGTCTATTTGCCGTTTGGCACAGTTGGCCCGTGCAGCAGGGATTCATTTGATTATTGCTACACAGCGACCTTCGGTTGACGTTATTACAGGTCTAATCAAAGCAAATATGCCAAGCCGTATTGCATTCAGTGTATCCAGTGGTATTGATTCCAGAACGATTTTGGATGCTAACGGTGCAGAGAAACTGCTTGGTAAAGGTGATATGTTATTCTTTCCGCAGGGTTATTCAAAGCC
Organism: uncultured Lachnospiraceae bacterium; assembly: GCA_964591945.1. Lineage (GTDB taxonomy): Bacteria > Bacillota > Clostridia > Lachnospirales > Lachnospiraceae > UBA3766. Next base: position 18,100 of record CAZQBM010000036.1, read on the forward strand.
TGCCCGTGTACAGGGTGCTTTTGTTTCTGATAAGGAAGTTGCGGATGTTGTTGATTTCATCAAAAATCAGTCCATTTCCAATGATTATGGTGAGCGTATCGAGGAAGCAATTTTGAGCAGCTCATCTTCCGCAGGCGGTGCAATTGTTGGTGGCGGTGATGAATATGATACATATTTTGCAGAAGCAGGACGTTTTGTAATTGAGAAGGAAAAAGGTTCTATCGGTATGCTTCAGCGTGTGTTCAAAATAGGTTTTAACCGTGCTGCCCGTATTATGGATCAGTTGGAAGAAGCAGGTGTTGTAGGACCGGAAGAAGGGACGAAACCCAGACGAATTCTTATGTCAATGAATGAATTTGAAAACTATTTGCAGGAAAGATAATGTTTGCATAATGATGCAAAGAAATGAGGTTATATGAAAACGGACATACAGATTGCCCAAGAGGCAAAGCTTATACCCATTACAGAAGTGGCGGAACAGTTGGGGATTTCTTTTGATGATTTGGAATTGTATGGAAAGTACAAGGCTAAACTTTCAGATGAATATCTGGAAAGCATTCAGGGAAATAAAAATGCTAAACTTGTTTTGGTTACTGCAATCAATCCTACACCGGCAGGAGAAGGTAAGACCACAACTACAGTAGGTTTGGGGCAGGCTTTTGCCAAATTAGATAAAAAAGCTATAATTGCGTTGCGAGAACCTTCTTTAGGACCTTGTTTCGGAGTAAAAGGAGGAGCGGCCGGCGGCGGATATGCCCAGGTTGTACCTATGGAAGATTTGAATCTTCATTTTACAGGTGATTTTCACGCAATTACGTCTGCCAATAACTTATTGGCTGCAATGATTGACAATCATATTCACCAGGGAAATGAATTGGGTATTGATACAAGACAGATTATTTGGAAGCGATGCCTTGATATGAATGACAGAGCACTTCGTAATGTGGTTGTTGGACTTGGAAATAAGTCGGACGGCTTTGTGCGTGAAGATCATTTTGTTATTTCGGTTGCTTCTGAAATTATGGCTATTTTCTGTCTCGCGGAAGATATGAAAGACTTGAAAGATCGTCTTTCTCGCATAGTTGTTGCATACAATTATGAAGGCAAGCCTGTTACAGCGGGAGATTTAGGGGCTGTTGGTTCTATGGCGGCGCTTTTAAAAGATGCAATGAAACCTAATCTTGTTCAGACTTTGGAACATACGCCGGCGATTATTCATGGTGGACCATTTGCTAATATTGCACATGGTTGTAATAGTGTCAGAGCAACGAAAGCAGCTATGAAAATGGCGGATTATGTGATTACGGAAGCAGGTTTCGGTGCTGATTTGGGTGCAGAGAAGTTTTTGGATATTAAGTGCAGAATCGGTGGATTAAAGCCGGATGCAATTGTATTAGTTGCAACGATTCGTGCATTAAAGTATAATGGAGGTGTGGCTAAGGCTGATTTATCAGCAGAAAACTTGGATGCACTTGCGAAAGGTATTGTTAATCTGGAGAAACACATCGAAAATCTTCAGAAATATAATGTGCCTGTTGTAGTTACATTAAATTCGTTTGTAACGGATACCGATGCTGAAACGGAATTTGTTCGCAAGTTCTGCGAAGAGAGAAATTGTGATTTTGCTCTTTCGGAAGTTTGGGAAAAGGGCGGAGAAGGCGGTATTGCCTTAGCGGAGGCTGTTTTAAATACGTTAGAAAATAAGGAATCATTATTTGCACCGATCTATAGTGATGAATTATCCTTAAAAGAAAAGATTGAAACCGTTGCTAAAGAAATTTACGGTGCGGAAGGTGTTAATTATTCAGATTCTGCGAATAAACAGCTTGCTAAATTGGAAGATTTGGGCTTTGGAAATCTTCCTGTATGTATTGCTAAGACGCAGTATTCATTATCGGATAACCCTGCACTTTTGGGAAGACCGGAAGGTTTCCGCGTAGATATCAGGGAAGCGTATGTTTCAGCGGGTGCCGGTTTTGTGGTTGTTTTAACAGGTGCAATTATGACAATGCCAGGTTTGCCTAAGAAGCCGGCAGCTTTGGTAATTGATGTAGAAGACGATGGCAGAATTACGGGATTGTTTTAATCAAATGAATTAAGAAATATTTTACAATGGAGGAGATACATAATGTATCAGATTATTGACGGTAAAGAAATTTCAACACAGATTAAGAATGAATGCAGAGACAGAGTTGCAGCATACAAAGAGCAGGGCGTAGAAATTTGTCTTGCAGTAATTCAGGTCGGAAACGATCCTGCATCCAGTGTATATGTAAATAACAAAAAGAAAGCATGCGAATATATCGGCATCAAATCTTTGTCTTATGAATTGCCGGAAGAAACAACAGAAGAAGAATTACTTGCGATTATTGATAAGTTGAATGCAGATGATTCCGTAAACGGAATTCTTGTTCAGCTTCCTGTACCTAAACATATTGACGAAGATAAAATAATTCGCGCAATCAGCCCTTTAAAGGATGTTGACGGCTTCCATACTCAGAATGTAGGTGCGCTTTGCATCGGTCAGAAGGGTTATGTATCATGTACACCTGCCGGTGTTATTGAACTTTTAAAGAGAAGTAATATATCAATTGAAGGTAAAGAATGTGTTGTTATCGGAAGAAGTAACATTGTCGGCAAACCGATGTCTATTCTTATGTTACGAGAAAATGCGACTGTTACCATCACGCATTCCAGAACAAAGGACTTAAAAGATGTTTGTAAGCGTGCAGACATTTTAATTGTTGCAATTGGTAAGCCTGAAATGATTACTGCTGATTATGTGAAAGAAGGTGCAGTAGTAATTGATGTTGGTATCCACCGCAAAGAAGGCAAGAAATTATGCGGTGATGTTTTGTTTGATGATGTTGCGCCTCGTTGTAGTGCAATTACACCCGTACCCGGTGGTGTTGGTCCCATGACCATTGCAATGTTAATGAAGAACTGTGTGGATTCGGTTGAAATTAGAAAATAGGATGTATTTGTTTGTTGGGAACGGAGAAGTTAATGAAGTGTCCGAAGTGTAATCAGGAATTGAAGGAAGGCCAGCTTTACTGCGAAGCATGTGGTGAAGAAATTAAAATGGTTCCGGAATTTGAACCTGAAATTGAAAACAGTATAGAAGAGACGTTATTAAATATGGCAGATATAATCAACGAAGTAGAAGAGGATGATATCAAGCCTTATGAAAGTGCGCCCCAAAAGAAACAGAAAGAAACTTTTAAAGTGTTTACCAAAGAGGTGAAGAAGGCAAAGGATTTATTTTTGTTGGAAGAATTTCCGGAAGAAGACGAAGCTTTTGATGATATAGAAAAAGATGATGAGCCGGACGAAGATTTTTGGGATGAAGAAGAAATCATACATTTTAAGGGAAGTGATAATGCAACCAAGGCTTTTATGGCATTTTGGTCTAAGAGTTTTCTATCTAAAATAATTGTTTTACTTTCTGGAATCGTTATAATTTTTGCACTGGTATTAGCGACGATTGTATTTACTGGTACAATTCAGGAGAATTCATACAGTTATCAGGTAAAACAGGCATTAGATGCAGCTGATGAAGGCGCATATGAAACTGCAATTCAACATATGGAAAAAGCATTGACCCTTGATTCATCAGATATCGAAATGAAATATTTGCTTGCGTCGTATTATGATAAAACCGGTGAAAGTGCAAATGCCGTATTGGTTTTAAAAGGATTAATATGTGGAGATACACAAACGGATATTAATACTTATACCAAAATGTTTGATATATACTCGCGACAAGGAAATATTATTGAAATTAGCAGAACTTTGGCAGAGTGTGAAGATCCTGTCATACTTGAGCAATTTCGCCAGTATGTCGCAAATACACCGGAATTTAGTGATCCTGCAGGAAGTTATGATGATGTTGTTCATTTGAAACTAACTGCAAATACAACGGGAACTATTTATTACACGGTAAACGGTGGAACACCTGATATTTCCAGTGAGGTATACACTTCACCTATCTTTTTAGAATCAGGGTACTATACTGTTAAAGCAATTTTTGTTAATTCATATGGGTTGGTTAGTGATGTCATTTCACAACAATATGAAATAAATGTTACCGTACCTGCCAAACCTGTTATTAGTGTAGAATCCGGAACTTATGATATACCTCAAGTTATTTCTGTTGAAGTTCCAATGGGATGTACTACTTACTATACGACAGACGGAAGTATACCAACTCGAGACAGCATACAGTATAAAGAGCCGATTTGTATGCCTTTAGGTGATTCAAAGTTTACTTTTGTAACCTATAGTGCTGAGAACGTTGCCAGTGAACCAACAATGGCAATGTACACATATAAAATTCCTGCGGACGCAACTGTATCTGCAGCAGATGCTGCCAGTATGGTTACTATGCATCGTTTTGGAATGGGTGGGCTTATGGACACGCAAGGTCATTTGTCAACTATTTCCGGTAAACTTTTATATATGTGTGAAGCGGCAGTACAATTAGAAGATGATACATATTATGTAATTTATGAATATTATGAAGATCCTAACAGTCAGTTGAGAACAAAGACCGGTCTCGTTTTTTGTGCGGCATTACATGATGCTAATAAGGTAGGTGTTTTGGAGATTGATGAATATGGGAACTACTATAGGGTTTTAGCAGAAATTGTTCCGCAGTAAAGGCGGTTATTTATACAAGGGAGGATTAAAAATGTATCAAATACTTGAGGCAAGAGAATTAGCAAACAGCATTTATTTGTTTGTGGTGGAAGCAAAGCGTTGTGCTGCTTCCTGTGAGCCCGGACAGTTTGTCATTGTTCGTACAACAGAGGATGGAGAACGTATTCCTTTGACGGTTTGTGACTATGACAGAGAAGCCGGTACCGTTACGATTGTTGTGCAAACTATTGGTGCATCTACATTGGCAATGAAAGATTTAAAAGCCGGAGATGCATTCCACGATTTCGTTGGACCTTTAGGTCAGGCGTCTGAATTTATTAAAGAAGACGCAGATGAATTAAAGGAAAAGAAGATACTCTTTGTTGCCGGTGGTTTGGGAACTGCTCCCGTATACCCTCAGGTAAAATGGTTGCATGAAAAAGGCGTTGATGTAGATGTAATTGTTGGTGCTAAGACCAAAGATATGGTTATTATGGAAGAAGAAATGAAGGCAGTTGCCGGAAATCTTTATATCACTACCGATGACGGTTCATACGGAAGAAGCGGTATGGTTACCAAAGTAATTGAAGATTTATATGCTGAAGGCAAGAAATACGACGTTTGTGTAGCGATTGGTCCTATGATTATGATGAAATTCGTGTGTCTTTTAACCAAGAAGCTTGATTTACATACGATCGTAAGTATGAATCCTATAATGGTAGACGGAACCGGTATGTGTGGCGCATGTCGTCTTACTGTTGGTAATGAAGTAAAATTTGCCTGTGTAGACGGCCCTGAATTTGACGGTCATCTTGTAAACTTTGATGAAGCAATGAAACGTCAGCAGATTTATAAAACTGCTGAAGGAAGAGCGTTCTTAAAGGAAAAAGAGGGTGATACACATCATGGTGGATGTGGAGTTTGCGGAGGTGACAAATAATGAATGTATTGGAAAAAGTGCCTGTTAGAGAGCAGGATGCGGCTGTCAGAGCTACTAATTTTGAAGAAGTATGTTTAGGATATAATAAAGAAGAAGCAATGGAAGAAGCGTCAAGATGTATCGGTTGTAAAAATGCTGCATGCGTAAAGGGATGCCCTGTTTCCATTGACATTCCAGGTTTTATCGGTCAGATAAAAGAAGGAAATATTGAAGAAGCTTATAAAATTATCAACGAGTCAAGTTCACTTCCTGCAGTTTGCGGTCGTGTATGTCCTCAGGAAAGCCAATGTGAAGGTAAGTGTATTCGTGGTTTGAAGGGGGATCCTATTTCCATTGGTAAGTTAGAGCGTTTTGTTGCTGATTGGGCATTTGAAAATGATGTTCATCCTGAACCTCCCAAGGAGAAGAATGGCAAGAAAGTTGCTGTAATCGGTTCCGGCCCTGCAGGTGTTACCTGTGCGGGAGACCTTGCAAAATTAGGTTATGATGTGACCGTATTTGAAGCATTGCATGAACTTGGTGGCGTACTTGTTTACGGTATTCCTGAATTCCGTCTTCCGAAAGAAAGAGTCGTTCGTAAGGAAATTGAGAATGTAAAACGTCTCGGTGTTAAATTTGAAACCAACGTTGTTGTCGGTAAATCCGTAACCATTGACCAGTTGATGGAAGATGAAGGATTTGAAGCTGTCTTTATTGGTTCCGGTGCCGGACTTCCTAAGTTTATGGGTATTCCCGGCGAAAATGCAAACGGTGTATTCTCTGCAAATGAATATTTAACAAGAAGTAACTTGATGAAGGCGTTCCGTGAAGATTCCAGAACCCCGATTATGCAGGCAAGAAAAGTTGCTGTGGTTGGTGGCGGTAATGTAGCTATGGATGCTGCAAGAACTGCTTTAAGACTTGGTGCGGAAGTACATATCGTATATCGTCGTAGCGAAGCAGAACTTCCTGCACGAGTAGAAGAAGTACATCATGCCAAAGAAGAAGGTATCATATTTGATCTTCTTACCAATCCGGTTGAAATTTTATCAGATGAAAACGGATGGGTTTCCGGTATTAAGTGCATTAAGATGGAACTTGGTGAGCCTGATGCATCAGGCAGAAGACGTCCTGTGGAAGTTCCCGGCAGTGAATTTGTAATTGATGTTGATTCGGTTATTATGTCACTCGGCACTTCGCCCAATCCTTTGATTTCTTCTACAACAGAAGGTCTTGAGGTAAATAAGTGGAAATGTATCATTGCGGAAGAAGACAATGGTAAGACAACCAAAGAAGGCGTTTATGCCGGTGGTGATGCTGTTACAGGTGCTGCTACCGTTATTCTTGCGATGGGTGCAGGTCGTGCAGGTGCAAAGGGTATCCACGAATTTTTGTCTAACAAATAGTGAATAAATGATACATCAAGAATAAAGATATAATATTTGTACAAGGAGAAGGCGTGTATATAAAC
>CAZQBM010000037.1:0-25070 GCA_964591945.1 uncultured Lachnospiraceae bacterium
TGCATAGCCTTTAATATCGGCAAAATGATTTCTTATATATTCCCCACTCATTACAAGACAAAAATATCTAATATTATTAAGATATTCCTGTTCAAAATCTATTTTCCGATCAAAAGGAATGTAACAGCCTTCGACAATCAAATTCTGCTTATTTTCTATCGCAGTTTTAATCATTTCACGAACAATAGCCCACAAGTATGCTGTTAAATCTAAATCATCACTTGTTGGAGTAAGTTCTGTATTACCACTTCGTATCAAACCCATTTTCAAGTGGTCTATTGAAAGATATGGATATTTATACTTTTCGAGCAGTTTCTGTGCCAATGCTGTTTTTCCTGTATGTGATGCTCCTGCTATTAAAATAATCATTCTCTAACCTCTTTGTAAAATTCAAATTCATGCGTGCTTTCAATCTCTCCGCAAGACTGAAATTTATCTCTCAACCTCAACAATCAGTTCGGAGAATATGCCCGATACGTTGATTGTGTTTTTGGCATTCTCATTTTCTTCTAGTTCAACTGTTTCACCGCTTTTTCGGGTGATAAGATTGCATTTTCTGCCGTTATTTGAGAATTTATAGTTATCTGCATTTTCAAGATGAACAACAGTTTTCGCTTTAAACTGATTTACATTAATCTTTGTACAGTTACCTGAAATGAAAATTTCATAGTCCGTCTTTGCGGTAAACTCCAGACTTCCCTCTGTGTCACGGATAAAAACCTTTTCTGCGTCGCCATCGTACTCAAGTCGGCCGAGGCGTAAATCCTCAATAAAAAGTTCCTTAACGCTTGCTGAAACCTCTGTACACTCGGTAAACTTTTCAGGGAGTAAAAGAGTAATATCCACGCTTTCCTGTGTTTCAAAACGGCTGACGCTCTTTTTATTTACAAGCTCAACATCCAGTTTATTACGCTTTTCGTCAAGTTTCACCTTGAAAAGAGAGCCAATTTCCGCAAGGCTTTCGGAAGAAAGCACAATGTGGATTTTTTCATCCACGCCTGTTTTGATAGTGATTTTTCTTGCACCGCCCAAGTTTATATCAAAATACTTTCCGGTGTCGATGTCATAAACTGTTTCGCTTTCGAAAACCATCAGTTTTTCTTCCTGCTTTTTGACCTCTTCAAGCACAAGTTCATCGAGAGTGAGTTTGAAAAGTTCTGCGAGAATAATCATATTTTCAACATCAGGAAGACCACGCTTGGTCTCCCATTTTGTTATCGCCTGACGGCTTACTCCTATTTTCTCAGCAAGCTGTTCCTGAGAAAGTCCCTCTTTTAATCTGTATTGCTTTAATTTATCACCAAAATCCATTTTTATCTCTCCTTATTCTTTAATGAGTTCATATGCTGAGATCTTTCTTATCGGCATACACAAAATAATACTTATCATAATGTTTACCAAAATCTGAGCTACTGCAAATAGCATTAAAAAACCAAATGAAATCTCAAAGTTATTTTTCATAACACATAAAGTTTCAAAAACAACTTGATAGATAGCCGGCATATAAAAAATTGCCAAAAAGCTTGAAAGCACAATTGCTACCATCGACACAGGTATAAAGGAACCTGTTGTCTGCAAAATAAGCTGTGAACTTGTGTAGCCCATTGCTTTGTAAATGCCCAGTTCCTGTCTTCTTTTTACAAGCAAGGATTTGATAACAATATATAGAATAAATAACACAACGAGAATTGTTACCGCAAAAATTGCCACTACAAGCACCACGGTGATACCCATATACATATCCTGCGCTTCAGTTTGAAGTTTGTAAGAATTTACTGTGTCTGCTACCAATGCAGCGTAATCGGATTTATATTCCTTTGTAATCTCTTCAGCATTTTCAGGATTTTCAAGATACACATAAAAGTATGGAGTCTGATTTTGGTTAAAGAGACTGTTGTAACCTTCTATGCTCATCTCACAAAGTTCGCCCTGTAAGTTTACGCTTTGCACAAAGCCTGTAACCTGAAAGCTTTTGGTGATACCATCCACCGTCACTCTAACTGTGTCTCCGATTTTAAAATTTTCTTCAAAAGCACTGCCCAGAGCGATTTCATCTGCTTCTTTCGGATTTTCACCCATATAACATACATCATTTCTCACCTTTGAGAAGTCCTCACAGGCAAAAGCAGTCACCGTTTTCTCTTCAATTTTAACAATTGCAGACATATATTTCAATGAATTTTGCACACGGTTATCATCATTAAGTTTTAACTCAAGCTCACTCACGCTGTCGCTTTTAGGATAAATAATCACATCAGCTACTTCGTCTGACAAAGCAGACATAAAGTTATCCGGCTCAACTACTACATTGTAGAACAGTGTGCCTGAAAATGCTATGAGAACCGTCAGTACAAAAGACACCAAAAAGAGCATTACATTCTGTTTTGTAGACGCTATCATCTGCTTTAAGACAAGCAGGATTTTTGTGTTGCCTCTGGTTCCTTCAAGCGGAAAATAATTTTTCTTTTTGTGTTTTGAACCGGTGTTACCTCTTAAGCCGTCAATAGGCTGAGTTTTCTTGATTTTTCGTGCAGATATATATGCGAAGAACGCAACAACACCGCAAAGAATACAAACCACACATACAAAACTCAGCAAATCAAAACTGACAGCAAAGGAAAAACCTGACTGAACAGTAAGCACCGTGCAAAGCACAGGAAGCAAAGCGTAAGACAGACCAACGCCGAAGATTGCAAATAATAGCGAAACAATAGCATAAGGCAGTGTGATACTCGCTACAATCTGAGCACTTGTGTAACCCAGAGCTTTGAGCACGCTCATATTCGTAATTTCGGACTCAATGGCATTTTTCACTTTGAAGTTACTAAGGAACACGCTGACTGCAAGGATGATTAGTGCAAACGCAGCTAAAATCAAAACAAGCAGGTCCGTAACCATTGTTCGTGTACCCTTTACGCTTTCGCTGTCTAGGATTGATAAAGCCATAACACCTTTGTTCTCAATTGCTTTGCTGACATCATCTTTCACTTCATCAAGGCTTGCATCGCCCTTTACGCTCATTGAATATTCAACCACAGCCTTGTCACTATAAGAATCCGCAAGCTCTGCAAACTCTTGTTCTGGCAAATATACACACAGCAAACCCGAACCGTAGTTGCCGTACTGCATTTCTTCAATTACACCTGCTACTGTGAAACTATGGGATTTACCTTCAATTACATAAACGATTTCGTCACCCAAAGCAAATCCGCCAAAATTAGAAACATAAAGCGGAATATAGATTGGATTGTCAACATCATTTTCACTTTCACTCACAACCTCAAAATTGTTAAGAGTACGCTTATTGTCAATGTTATAAAACACTGTGTTCATTGAAAAATCTGCACCATTGAAATCCTTGACAGTAGCTTCTGTCATGATAGCAGTATGGCTTTCAGTTTTCTCTACATTTTCGATTTCATCAATTGCCTTTTCAAGTTCACTGTTGCTCTGAATCTCGGGAACAATTGCATTGATTGTTGCAGTGCTTAGTTCTTCAAACATTCCATCATAAGCGCTGTCTACCTGACACAATAAAACCGCCGCACAGTTCAATATTAGAGCAGTTATCAGAATGATAACACCAAAAGATATAAAGGATGATTTCTCCTTTTTTAAGTTGTATAAAATCTGATTTGCTATTTTTTTCATATTACCATCCCATCTCCGTTAAAAAGTTATTGAGCTTTGTTTCTCGTTCTTTACTGTCATTTGTATAAATACCCAGGTCACACTCACCGTATATCTTGCCGTCCTTAACATACAACACACGGTTTCCTCTTAAAGCTGTTTTTTTGTCGTGAGTTACCATTATAATGCTCTGACCAGCACCATGAAGTTTTGTAAAAACATCAAGAACTGCTGTTGAGTTATTTGAGTTCAGTGCCCCTGTTGGTTCGTCAGCAAAGAGAATCTTGGGTTTATTTATAACCGCCCTTACAATGCCTGCTCGCTGAGCCTCACCGCCCGACACTTGGGATGGGAACTTTTTGCGTGTTATCTCAGGAATATTAACAAGAGCAAAAAGCTCGTTGGCATATTTCACGGACTCCTTCTTGCCCGCCTCTGACAATGCACTCGCTGTAAGCACGTTATCCATAAGGCTCATCTTATCCAGAAGATAAATCTGCTGGAAAACAAAACCACAATTCTTTCGTCTAAAAACAGCAAGTTTATCATCATTTAAGGATGTAATTGTTTTTCCGTTCCAAACAACCTCGCCAGAGGTGGGTCTGTCCATTCCCGAAAGAGAGTACATAAGTGTGGATTTGCCTGCACCTGAACTACCCATAATTACTGTGAAGTCACCCTTATATATATTAAGGTCCAGATTTTCAAAAATTGTCTGTTCTGTGTCACCTGTGATAAAACTCTTTTTAAGTTTCATTGCTTTAATAATGATTTCTTTTTGGTTGCTCATACTAATACCTCCGTAAGCGTTTTGTTTTACACTCACACATTACACAAAACGAAGATGTAGCACCACCAACACCTGTTTACAAATACCAAAAGCGGACGCTACTTTCCGTAGCATCCGCTTAAAATCAAGGTTTTCTAATTATTTTTCCTGCCTTTTCCCTTTCAAAGACAGAGGAAAATTCAAATTTATCTCTCAGTAATATTTATAGTTTCAGTTTCCTTGCATGTTCCGACACCATCATTGTAATTTCTTCCTGTGTTTCCCATACATATTTTTGCATAGCATAGATCTCCTAAAAACAATATACTTCTCCTATGTATATTATAGCTAATATATTAGCTATTTTTAAGCATTTTTATTTACTTGGATTAATATATTATCCAAATAACCGCTTTGCTTCCTTTTCCAAAACCCTTCTTTCCTCTGTATCATCATACGAAGCCTGCTTATCATCAATCCCTTTTATCACATTGATGGAAAACAGTCCGTCCCTGTTGCAATAAAAGAGAATCTTTTTTACGCCGTTTATCTTTACTCTCGCCTCTGCATTTCCCTCCGGATAGAGCTTCATCATCTGGATTTTATCCGATGATAATGCCGCAATAAAGGATATGTAATGTTGCTTTGTCATATCATGCTCAATGCGAATGTAATACTCATCTTCCACTTTTTCAATGAATATCATATGGTTTTCATTAGTCTCTTCTGCCTGACAGGGCGAAAGCAATATACCGTGGCAATGAATCACCGCCTCACCCATACTGTGAAGCACATTTCCGCAAATGGGGCACACATAAAAATGTGAACGAAGCATATTGGCTGACACATTGACATTACTGACCGCATTCCCGGAAATAAGCTCCGCAACAGAAACACCTAAAACCTCTGCAATTAATTCCAACAATGAAATATCAGGATATCCTTTCCCTGTCTCCCACTTTGAGACGCTTTTATCCGAAACATATAACTTCTCTGCCAGTTCAGCCTGTGTCAGATGCTTTTTCTCACGCAGTTCTTTAATCACTGCACCTGTAACATATTGATTCATTTCTGTTCCCTCCTATGCATTTAGCATAACTGCATACGGATTATTTTGCTACCTACGGAAAGTAGAATAAAATTCTTACTGTCATCATCATTTTAATCCTCTTTTATATGAAACTCGTGATAAAAATCTCCAAACCAATACCAATTAGAATCAAACCACCAAGAATTCCGGCCTTCCCCGCAAGCTTGGTGCCTGCTTTTTTACCAATGGCAAGGCCTGCAAAGCATATGATAAAAGTAACCGCACCGATTAACAAACAAGCCAGCAGAGCTTCCATGCAACTGTATTTTGAAATGGTAAAACCAACAGAAAGTGCATCAATGGAAGTTGCTATGCCCTGTACCAGAAGACATTTCAAACCGACACAACAGTTCTCTGCTTCTTCCTCTTTATTTTTAATTCCTTCATAAAGCATTTTGCCGCCAATATAACCTAGTAAAATCAATGCAATCCAGGGAATAAACTTTTCGAATATACCAAAAAGTCTGGCAATCGTAGATACACATATCCAACCAATCATTGGCATTGCAAACTGGAATCCTGCGAAGATGCCTGCGACTCCGCACATTTTAGGCTTTTTCATCTTTGGTTCATTCAGTCCGTTTGCAAGGGATACCGAAAAGGCGTCCATGGCAAGACCGACACCCAACAAAATACTTTTGACAAAAAAAGTGACACCTAAATTCATGTTGCACTCTCCTAATTTATTTTTTATATAAAATATGCACTTACGGCATAATGCAAAGCACTTTTATAGAATAAAAAATCCCAAGTACAGCCACAAAACTATACTTGGGTATATATGCAAAATATACAGACTCCATGCATAGTTTCACTACACATGAGTCTCGCAATTTAAAACAAGCCAGACCAAAAGGTCAGTATGTTGACTTGCTACGTTACACGCTTGCTACTCCCTCATGGGAAATATTTACAATTGCCATTTTAGACCACATTGTAAGGTATGTCAAATCTTTTTTAGCAAACAATCACATTATTTTATAATGATATATCTTTCTCAAGAAACTCCCTCACATCTTTGCACCATACTTCCGGCTCATAGATGGCACATTCCAAATGCGCTTTGCCTTTATAGCAGATAATCTCCGCCTCAGGATAGGCTTTCTTGATTAATTTTGCAGACTTCTTGGAATACATTTCATTCATTTTTGTACCGTGAATATACAGAATCCGGCTATTATTTCTGATGATGGTGTACAAAGCACTTGTACTCGCTGCATGCACGATATTGCGAAGGGATTCATCACTCATATTGTCAGCAAGTTTTAAGTAACTATCAAGATACTTTTTCGGCAGAAAGTTCTTCTCGAAATTCTCCAAAGTCTTTGCATCTCTCGCCTTGGACTTATGTATAATATCCAGATAATTCTTCGTCATAAAAGTATCCATCATTTTAGGATACGGCACCAGCGGCGCACCATCCATAATCAAATTGCTTACTTTGAGACGCTGATTCTTCCAAACCACGTGCGCAATGGCACCGCCCATTGAAAAACCGCACAAAACATCTACCTGGTTTATGCCTTTTTGAAAGAAAAACTCCTCAATTTCCTTCGCTTGTGCTTCCAACGACTTAAACTCCGTTGGCTTATCCTGGGTATGTCCATCCAATTCCACAGCATACACATGATAATCAACCTGGAAATATTCAATTTCTTCCATCATGCTGTTCCAGGGCTGAATCACACCATGAATCAAAACCATAATCGGATTGGTTTCATCTCCAAATTCGTAAAAATTCATCTAATACTCCTTAATACATTTTATTTCTCATACTCATACATACGGTATAAGGATTTCGAGAACTTACCCGCAAACAATCTTTTAAAAATATATTTCTCAACACCTTTTAATTCATTTATCTTTTCTTCCGGCGTCATATTATGCTCTTTGATAAATTTAAATGCATCTAATTCCGGACTTGTTCCTCGAACATTTTCGGATAATTTCGTAGGCTCATCCAAACCGTAAACTTCCGTTACACCTACATCATTAATCGGGTTCTTTTTCTTAGAAATTTCGGCAGCCTTAGTGGTATAACAATCCATCAGAATATGAATAGTTGTAAAATGATTGCATAAATCCGCAATAAGCTTTTCTAATTTTTCCGGTTTTAAATACATACTGATGCCTTCCAAAACCACAAGTGCATCCGTTCCGATGATATTGGATAAGTATGCAGTATCTCTGGCATCGGAAGCAATCATATGATAAGTATCCGTCTCTTCGTAATATTTCTTGCGCTCTTTTATCACATCTTCAAAATCAATGTCGTACCACTGGCCTTCGTTCTCCACTCTATGAATTCTGCTGTCCATACCACAACCAATGTGCAAAACTACTGCCTCAGGATACTTTCGCATCATGGCTCGAAGCCACTCATCAAACACCCAGGCACGCATCCCCATATAATATGCAAGCCACTTGGATTTGGATTTTCCTTTTAACTTAATGCCTTCTTTTTCCCAGATTTCCTCAGCCTTGGAGTCTTTTAAAATAATGTTCTTTTTACTGACCAGAGCCTTACCGTATAAAGGTATGTATAAGGTTTTGTTTACGCCGTTCATAATTACCTCACTTACACTATTTCAATCTCTTTTTATAATATAACTCTTAAATTGCGTTGTTCGCTATACCGGTTAAAACAAAGACAATAATCCGGCAAGCGCTGCTGCTATCAAAGGATATCCCACAATCGTTCCTATCCACTTTCCAATCAGGGTCTTCTTAGGAATATAAGGCATTAAATCTTCCGTACCGGGAATCAACCATGCCTTGGTTTTACCTACCCAAAACCAATCAATAAAAATACGGTCAAATAAGCCCTCTATCATTAAAATAATGGTAATCTGTACGAAGATATCCATAAATCCTCTTGCACCATTGATAAAATAAACCATCGCTGGAACAAATACCAGAATCGGAACAAACAAGAAAACACCGGCTAATGCATAATCCTTTTTAATCTTTGCCTTGGTGGCAAACCCGAGTTCCACAACTCGCTCCTGCACATCCGGTTCATAAAAATATACGCACCCAACCGGCCCGTTTGCGATACCTACAACGCAAATCATCAATAAAATAAAACACATCGCCAAGCCTTCAATCACTAATAACATCTCTTATCCTCCTAACATTTCCGTTCTTTTCAAACGCATACATCCGATACAAAATTTCTTTATTTTAGGGGTAATGCTTCTATTCTTTCTATAATACGATCCCATTCTGTTTGATTGCTTATTTGTTCTTTCAATCTATTTATATTCAATCTCATTTCTTTATCCTTGTATACTTGACAAACCGTGTTATATAATTCTTTTCCTCTGCTTGGAAAAGACCTTACTTGTTTCGCTACTCCCATTTTCACCAATTGCTTTGCGTTTGTAAGTTGATCATTGACAAATGGCATTGCAACCATAGGAACACCTGTATACATAGCTTCATTTATACTATTCATACCACAGTGTGTAAGAAAAACATCAACATTTTCTAACACTTCAATCTGCGGCACAAAAGAATATGCATAAATATTTTCCGGTATTTTCCCCAAAGATTCAGGATTGATTTTTCCGGTATTCAAAATCACTGAAAATTCCTTATTTCCAAACGCTCGGATACATTCCTTACAAAATCCTCTGTTACTAATGATACTTCCGAGAGAAATATATACAATCGGTCGTTTCATTTGACTATAGGGAATTTTGATTTCACACATATTTTTTTCCGGCTTAGGAATCATAAAAATATATGAATCATCAAATAAATCCCTCTTATTTTGAAACTGTTCCGCAACATATACAATATTCAAATCCGGCTTACTGTTTATAATTCCATCTCTTAAACCAATATCTTTTAAACCGATACGTTTTGCATCTTTCTTTTTCAAAACTTGTAAATCAATTAATTTAGCTGAAATTTTGAAGATACCCGGTGCTTCATGCCACATTTCCTTTGACCATGCCGGTTGTGAAAATTGTCTGACACACGGTATATTTTTTCGCCTTGCAATTTCAATACCCGGATAAAAAAACATCTCATATATAAGCAAGTCAAATGGTTCATCCATTGCCATCGCTGTTTCAAATGCAGCCGTAAAACATTTACGCTTCTTTTCATTTTCACTGAGTGTAACCGGAAAATTTATATACGGAACAAATGTAGCACCTGTTTGCTCAATTTTATCACGAAATATTTCTGCATTTATATATGTAATCCTATGCCCTCTTTTTACAAGTTCGCTTGTTAACGGAAGTGTTGGATTCGTATGTCCGTGATATGGAAGATTAATCATAAGAATGTTCATTTTTAGCCTCCGTTTTTTCTTTCTTTTTGTATAAAAAAAGACCCACCACCGGCGTTCTGCCGGTTGTGAGTCTCACCATTTCATGTATTACCGGGTGCAATATACGCACCGTATTGACGATAATTACAATACATTTAACAAATGTACTGATTACTCCCTCATAACTTGTTTTAAGTGTAAGTTAAAATTTTCCATTTGTCAAGAATTAAAATAAATCATCCTGATCAACAGTCTTAATGCCTGCACCTGCCAAAGCTGCCGCTGCCATCTGATTATCATCCACACGGAGAATCATATACGCACCATGCTTTTCGGACAGGAATGCATAGGTATATTCCACCATGACATTGGACTCAGAAAGCACCTCAAGGATTTCTGCAAGACTGCCGGGTTTGTCGGAAATCGGAGCTGCAAGTACCTTGGTGGTTGTGGTAAGGAAACCGCCTTCTCTTAACACTTCATTGGCTTTATCGGGATTTTCACAGATAATACGAAGAATACCGAAATCCTGGGTATCTGCAATCGACAATGCTCTTAAGTTAATGTCGTGGCTTGCAATAAACTTGGTTGCCTGTGCAAGCTTACCTTTTTTGTTTTCAATAAAAATAGAAATCTGTTTTACGCTCATTCTTAAAACCCCCTTTTATTTAATCATGAAGCTTTCTTCTATCAATTACTCTCACAGCCTTACCTTCACTTCTGGTGATGGTCTTGGGTGCAACAAGGTGTACCTTAGGATTTACGCCAAGCATAATCTTCATTGCGTTAGCAAGTGATTTCTCCTTCGCTGCCAAATCCTTCATGGTATCGGTAAACTGCTCGGGAGCAAGTTCTACGGATACATCCAAGGTATCGGTATTGTTTACACGGTCAACTTCGATTAAGTAGTTTGAAGTGTAACCTTCCTTCAGAAGAACGGTCTCAATCTGTGAAGGGAATACGTTAACGCCACGGATAATCATCATATCATCGCTTCTACCCATAGGCTTCGCCATCTTAATCAAAGTACGTCCGCAGGAACATTTCTTTCTGGAAAGTACGCAGATATCTCTGGTACGGTAACGAAGAAGCGGGAAACCTTCTTTATCAAGGTTGGTAAATACCAATTCCCCCTTCTCGCCCTCAGGAAGCACTTCTCCGGTCTCAGGATCGATGATTTCCGCAAGGAAGTGGTCCTCGTTAATATGCATACCGGTCTGTTCTTCACATTCAAAAGCAACACCCGGGCCTGTACTCTCGGTTAATCCAAAGATATCATATGCCTTAATGCCAAGAGACTTCTCGATGTCACGACGCATTTCTTCTGTCCAGGGTTCCGCACCAAAGATACCTGCTTTTAAATCAAGGTCTTCGGGCTTCAGTCCCATTTCTTTTACGGTTTCACCAATGTATGCCGCATAAGAAGGTGTACAACAGATAATGGTAGAATGTAAATCCTGCATAAACTGAATCTGGCGCTCTGTATTACCGGAAGACATAGGAAGTGTCAAACATCCCACCTTCTGTGAACCACCGTTTAAGCCGAAACCGCCGGTAAACAAGCCATAGCCATATGCAACCTGACAAATGTCCTCATCGGTTCCGCCTGCCGCCATAATGGCTCTTGCACAGCAGTCTTCCCATAAATCAATATCATTCTGAGTATAGAAAGCAACTACCCTACGGCCTGTGGTGCCACTGGTAGAGTGAATACGTACACAGTTCTTCAGATCCGTTCCGAGAAGTCCATAAGGATATGCATCTCTTAAATCTGCTTTGGTTAAAAAAGGTAACTTATGTAAGTCATCAATCGACTGGATATCTTCAGGCTTTACACCCTTTTCGTCCATTAAATTACGGTAATATTCTACGTTTTCGTATACGCGCTTTACCTGTTTTACAAGCTTCTCATTCTGGATTGCGTGCATCTCATCCAACGAAGCACACTCAATCTCCGGCTGAAAATAATTTGCCATTTTATCTCCCTTCGTGGCCATCGATTTATGTCTTATAATATATAGGGATGGTCATTTTCAATAAGAGAATTATAGTTTTCTTATATATTTTTGTCAACATTTTCGACAGAAGGAAACAAATTTTTACCGCATCTTTATTGTATAATATGCTATAATGTACACGGTATGAAAATAAGCAACAACAAAATGTGTTTTTTATATTTCTTACATTTATTTTAAAAGAAAGGCGGAAATTCTTTTGTCTTCCATGCAATCTAAATTCAAAGAAAAAATGACGGAAACCTTAAAAGCAGTCTTTCCGATACTGGCAATTGTATTGCTTTTGTGTTTTTCGATTGCCCCGATTCCACCCGGAATATTAATGACCTTTTTAGTTGGTGCAGTATTATTAACCGTTGGAATGTTGTTTTTTAATGTTGGTGTGGAACTCTCCATGACTCCCATTGGCGAGCGTGTTGGTACTACCATGACCAAATCCAAGAATCTGATACTGATTATTTTTATTACTCTGGTAATGGGCTTTTTTATCACCATATCCGAGCCGGATTTGCAGGTGCTTGCCCAGCAGGTGCCTTCCGTTCCCAACCTGGTACTAATCCTGGCAGTCGCCCTTGGCGTTGCCATATTTCTGGTACTTGCCATCTTACGTATGCTGATTGGTATCCCTTTATCCTTTTTATTGGTATTCTTTTATATTGGCGTATTTGTATTGGCAATGTTTGCTCCGGCAGATTTTCTTGCCATTGCGTTTGACTCGGGCGGTGTAACAACCGGACCTATGACGGTACCTTTCATTATAGCCTTCGGTGTGGGTGTATCTGCAATCCGAAGTGATAAGCATGCTGCAGATGACAGCTTCGGTCTGGTATCCTTATCTTCCATCGGACCTATTCTTGCGGTTTTAATTCTTAGCCTGATTTTTAAACCGGAACAAACAGAGCAGGTATCGGAATCCATTCCCACCATTACGGATACCATAGTTTTATGGAAATTATTTGCAACAGAAATTCCTACATATATGATGGAAATTGCACTTTCCCTGTTGCCTATTATTATCTTTTTTACAATTTTTCAATTCATTTCAAGAGATATCAACAAACGTACTTTCATTAAAATTTGTGTCGGCATTGCTTATACTTATATTGGATTGGTATTGTTTTTAACCGGCGTAAACGTAGGTTTTATGCCCGCAGGTAATTACCTCGGTCAGACTATGGCATCGCTCCCCTATGCATGGATTATTATTCCGATTGGTATGATTATTGGTTATTTCATTGTATTGGCGGAACCTGCGGTATTTGTTCTTACTAAACAGGTAGAAGAAATTACTTCCGGTGCAATTTCAGCCAAGGCTATGGGAACCAGCCTATCCATCGGTGTGGCAGCCTCTGTTGGTCTCGCTATGATTCGTGTGTTAACCGGAATTTCTATTTTATGGCTTTTAATTCCAGGATATGCAATTGCGTTGATTTTAACCTTTTTTGTTCCTAAAATTTTCACCGCCATCGCATTCGACTCCGGTGGTGTTGCATCCGGTCCTATGACCGCTACCTTCCTCCTCCCCTTTGCTATGGGCGCCTGTGAAGCTTTGGGTGGCAACATTATTACGGATGCCTTCGGTATCGTAGCCATGGTTGCCATGACACCGTTGATTACCATTCAGATTATGGGACTTATCTTTAAAATCAAAGAAAGCAAACTCCACAAGGAGACCGAATACCAAACCGGTCATACTCCTTTGGACACCTTCGGCGATATGGATATTATCGAATTGTAATACAACCTTAAAACTTTTTTAGACTGAATAAAAAGGAGGCTGTTATGAGTAATATTTATATGATGACTACCATCGTAGACAGAAAAAATTTAAACAGATATTTAGAACTCTATCAAAAAAATAACTTATATGTAATGTTCGTTTCCCTCGGTCACGGTACGGCTACCAATGAAGTACTGGATTATCTGGGCTTAGACACCAGTGACAAGGCAGTTGCCTTTTCTGTTATAGAAGATCATACCTGGGTTACCGTTAAGAAACAACTTCGGAAAGATCTTCAAATCGATGCCCCGGGCGGTGGAATTGCTTTTACCATTCCCTTAAGCAGCGTGGGTGGTAAAAAGACCTTACAATACTTAATTGAAAGCCAGGATTATATCAAAGAGGAGGAAACAACCTTGCAGAATACAGATCACGAACTTATTATTGTTATTGCCGAACACGGATATACAGAATTAATTATGGACGCAGCCAGAGAAGCCGGCGCCTATGGCGGAACCGTAATTCATGCCAAAGGAACCGGTATTGAAGCGGCAGATAAATTCTTAGGCGTAACCCTTGCTTCCGAAAAAGAAGTAATTTACATCGTAACCCAAACCGCACAGAAAAATCCCATTATGAAAGCCATTATGGAGAAAGCAGGCTTAAACACCAAAGCAAAAGCTGTCGTTTTCTCCCTGCCGGTTACGGATACTGCAGGCTTAAGGCTTGTAGAGGACTAAACCATTTTCGTACAAAATGATGCACAAACCAAAAGCTGTTATCATATGGAAACATATTGTTAACAGCTTTTATAAAAGGACATACTATTATGGCAAATATTTTACATATTACTGATTTACATACACCGGAATTAAAAATATATTCGGAATTATCAGAGACGCAGTTATTACGCATCTATGAACCCAAGCCCGGGCTTTTTATCGCAGAAAGCCCCAAAGTGATTGCAAGGGCCCTTGACGCAGGCTGCGTTCCGCTTTCGGTTCTGGTAGAAACCAAACATATCAAAGACGATGTGGCCGATATTCTTGAAAGATGCGGCGATATTCCTGTCTATACCGCAGAATATGAGGTTCTTGTGAATCTCACCGGCTATGCCCTAACCCGTGGAATGTTATGTGCCATGTACCGCCCGGCACTTCCTTCCGTAGAAGATATTTGTAAAAACGCCCGTCGCGTAGCAGTTTTAGAAAATGTCATGAACCCAACCAATGTAGGAGCTATCTTCCGCTCTGCCGCCGCGCTGAATATGGATGCGGTGCTTTTAACCGGGGGCTGTAGTGATCCCTTATATCGTCGTGCCTCGCGAGTGAGTATGGGAACCGTATTTCAGGTACCATGGACATTTATCGAAAATAAAAACAGCGCATGGCCGGAAGACGGTATACGCCGTTTAAAAGAATTAGGTTTTAAAACTGCCGCTATGGCTCTGGATGATAATTCCGTAAGCATTGACGATGCATCTATGATGTCCGAAGAGAAACTGGCGATTATTCTTGGCACAGAAGGTGACGGTCTCGCCACTTCTACCATTGCTAACTGCGACTATACTGTTAAGATTCCTATGTCACACGGGGTAGACTCCTTAAATGTTGCGGCCGCGAGTGCAGTTGCATTCTGGCAACTGGGACGTTAAATAACTATTTTTCTTTATAATCAACAAGACCGGAATTGTCGTTACAACTCCGGTCTTTTCGCATATTTATTTCTTCGCTTTCCTATCCAACTTATTCCACAGTTTAAAAGTCAGAGGCCAAACTCCGCCGGCCACTGCCGTAATCAGGAAATAGCGGATTCCGTCCGCGATAAAACTGCCGTTTAATAATGCATACAACGGTTCTTTTAACCCGGACTTAATTGCAAGCAAAATTAAAAGTCCCGGCACTAATTTCAGTATCTGTACCCACCAAACGCCTTTGGTCTCAAAATGCGTATAATGAGTATCTATTTCATAAGAAATCCATAAACCGATAATACAGCCAAGAATTTTATAGGCGTTTTTTACACCGCTTTCGTAATTGTGCATATCAACGTCTGCAGGGAAAGGGTACAACAATACAAACGCCAGAAAAGCAATTGCAATGACTATTAACACGCCTAAAAAACAACGCATATATTTCGGTTTCTCAAGTACTTTTCCGATGATCGGATATAATCCGAAAATCAGCACCAACGCTATCACAATAGATACGCCCACATCTGCCGGCGTATGTACGCCAAGATACATTCTGGACAACGGAACCAAAACGCACAAAAGGATACAGCCGATGCGTACCCAAATATTCTTACAAGCTCTTGCTATACTTCCATACATACCAACCGAAGTCTGCGTATGTCCGCTGGGAAACGAATATCCCGTCGCCTCTGCCCTCGCACTTTCCACAATGGTAAAATCCGGGTCTTTTACCCAAGGTCTGGGAATTCGAAACCAAAGCTTCAGAAACTGATTCGCAACCATTCCTATAAAACCTACGAAAAGAATATAATAGCCTTTCTTTTTATCGATACACCAAAAGAAAAGAAGTCCTATTAATATAAAAATGGTTTCTTCCCCCATATGCGTTACCACAGAGAAAAAATCATCTCCGACAGGTGTTCGTATGCTTTCCAAAAATCTTAAGAATTCCATATTTTAGTCAAAATCCTTCCATTCATAATATATACAAATACAAGACTATTATATTTATTACAAACCCCAAAATCAACATTTCATATCAGGGTTGACAATACGATTAATAGAATTTATTATATAGATAAGAAACGAAGTTTACCACCGTACAGTTTTATTACTCAAGCGGTTTGCTCGTTTCTTTTTTTGTTCTCACAAAATCATATAAATATAATTTACCGTCTGCATCACATCTAACCAACATTTGTGTCGAAAAAATATTATACCTTTCGATTGTATTTTGCTCATTATAGACCGGCAACCCAAATTTAACATTATAACGGTACCAGCCATACTTTGCTTTATTTTTATGGCGATTATTATGGTCAGTATTAGTGGTCTTATGCGTTGCTATTTCTATCATTTCAGGTAATGCTGTGGATATATTCGCTTTTGCCTTCATATTTGTACCTTTTAATCCTTTCGTATCTTTGGAATGTGCAAATTCATCAGGAAAATCAGATCCAATATATATTTTTTCAGATGTTTCAGCTATTTCACAAAATTGCCCCACATATTTTTTTAGTAGTTTTTCTATTTCGAGCCAATCCAAAGTTCTCCTCGATTTAAAACAAACATCATTTATATAAACAATTTTCTCACCTCTATCATTTGAAATAATTTCAATACTTTTTACCAAACATTTACCTCCTTCTTGATTCTTAATAATAACGTTGGAATTCATTCTGCCGACCGGCATAAAAATAAGAACATGCAAAGAAATTGCATGCTCTTATCATATCATTCTGTTCTATCAACTTCAAGTTAAATATTATTTATTCAATATTAAAATTTTAGAACCTTACCAGCCAAGTTCCATCAGCCAGTTATTTAACATTCTCTCACGGTCTTTCTCCTGAACGTCTTTTCCTTTCGGACTGTTATACTCGCCCTTGATATTACCATCTACAATGTACAACACGCGAGAACACTTTGCCGCCACCTTGGCATCATGAGTTACCATCATAATGGTGGTTCCTTCTTCATTTAACTTCACCAATTCTTTCATTACTTCGTTGGATGCGGTTCTGTTTAAGGCACCTGTAGGCTCATCTGCAAATAAAACCTTGGGCTTATTAATCATACTTCTGCAAATGCAGGCTCTCTGTAACTGTCCGCCTGATACTTCATTGATGTCGTTGTCTGCCACTTCGATAATATCAAGCTTACGCATTAAGTCCAATCCACGTCCAACCGTTTCCTTACGTGTCTCGGTATTTTTCTTAGATTGTGCTGCCGGAAGGATAATATTATCGAGAACAGTCAGATTTTTTAACATATACATCTGCTGGAAGATAAAACCCATCTCATCAAGACGTAAGTCTGCGAGTTCCTTTTCATTCATTTTAGCAATGTTCTTTCCGCAAAATTGTACTTCGCCCGCGGTAATGGAATCCATACCCGAAACGGTATAAAGCAGTGTTGATTTACCCGAACCTGACGGTCCCATAACAGCTACCATCTCGCCATCCGAGATCGTTAAATTAACATTTTTCAGAACGTTGTTCTGTCTTTTATTTACAACATATGTTTTACAGAGATCTTTTACTTCTATAACATTCATAATAATTTCCTTTCTTATTCGTAATTATTCAGTACCTTCATAATTACTCTTATTCAATATTTGCAGTATCTGAAGACTTGATTTTTCTTGTATAAAGTGATGTCAAAAAAGCACTTACGGTTGTTGTAACAAGAATTACAAGCGGGAACATCAGATACATTTCAACCGGATTAATCACATAGTCAACCGCAATCTCCATACCCATCATTTTAAAAACCGGGTCAATGCAAAGATGTGTCAGAGGCATTGCGAGAATTTCACCGATAATCACTGCAATCATTCCCACAAATAAAAATCTTAAGGTGTGATATGCATAGATTTTACCATTACGCATACCTACCGCTTTCATAAGTGCGATTTCGCCCTCTTCCTTTGCAATAAAGGAACGCTCCATTAGTACAGTAATGAGTGCCGCCAACACAATTGTAAGGATAACAATAAGGGATTTCACTGCGGCAAGAGTTTCCGTAACACCCAGCATATCCGCTGTTTCTTCAGCACAAGTTTTTATCTCTTCGTATTCCGGGAAAATCCTCTGGATTTCTTCCATTCTCTGTTCAATTTCCTTGCTGTCAGGATGATCCGTAAAGGTAATCTGTGTATTGCCATCACCTATTGCCTGAATGTAATTTATTTCTTCCTCTGAATGAAGTCTGATACCTTTTCCAAATGAGTTCATTGCCTGAAAATAGGCCGTAATCATATATTCCTTGTCGCCATCAATGGTTCTGATTGTAATGATATCACCAATCGTTGCACCCAGTTCATCCGCTGAAATTCGGGTAATTGCTATTTCATCGGTATTCTGTGGGGCAGTTCCTTCTGTATATTCATACATATCCATTGTTGTACCGGTACCATGATATATAGCAACATTACTTTCGTTTTCTTCAAAAACTACAGGCAAGTTAAACATCACTTCCTGATAACACATGGCAGGAATCCCATTTTCTGCAAGCGTCTGTTCTATTTCTTCAAGATGATTTTCAAGCTTTTCATGTCCGTCTTCCTGCATGCATTCCTCATATATTTTACTGTCCAGATATATGTCACAGTCTGCCCAGCCAAATGCAGTGGCAAGACTTCCACCGTTCATCGTTGTGACTGTTGCTGAAAGAATCAGCATAAGAGAAAGACAGAGGAAGAAGGTAAATGCAACAATACCATAACGTTTCGGACTGCTTACAATGTCATTCAATGCAAGAAATGACGTTGCCGGAAGTTTCGATTTACCAAGGCTCATTACACTCTTTTTGCGGAAGCGTTCACCTGTCTGCCCGTTTCGGATTGCATCAATGGGCGACATTTTCCTAACCTTCCCTGTACAGCCGTAGCAAAACAGTAAAATTACTGCAACAACAAGTACCGCACAGAGAATGTTTACCAAAATCGGACTTTGATTGCCCATAATAATTGACTGTGAAGAAACACTCATAAGCATTTCACCGAAAGGAAAACTAAGAACAAGACCAATGCCTGCACCAATTACAGAAAGTGCTGCATATTTTACAATATATAGTCCGCGAATTTTGAAATTACTGATACCTATCGCCTTCATAACGCCAATTTCACGAAATTCTTCGGAAAGCGTAAATGTAATGGTAAAACGCAACACTACAAAAGCTATTACAATGAGAATTACGCTTACCACAAGTAAAATCCCTACCAGCAACATGTCAAAAATATACATGAATTCCATCATGGTTCTGTCTAATGTTGAAGCACTGTTTTCCACAAGTGGCTTTATCTGTGATAAAGCCACTTCCATATCAGGGGAATATATATATGCAAATGAAATTCCATAGTTTTCATTCATACCTTCTACAGAAAGAAAACTGTCATAATCCTCTTCACTTATAATATAACGTGTAAAGTTTGACATATTTGAACCCAAAAGTGCATCTTTTATTTTACCTGCAAGAACAAATTCATGCTTAACACCGTCTAATTCTATGGTAAGTTTATCTCCTACATTAAGCCCTAATGCATCGGCCTTCCCCTCCGTCATATAGAACTCCCCGGGTTGTACCGTTTCAAGGATGCTGCCATCAGAAAGAAAATAATTCATGCTAATGTCACTATGAATCACCTGATTACCCGAAACGACAATATTCTCATCATCAAAAATAAAATTATCAACCGACAAATATAACAAATTCTCCACCGAATAATGTTCTACTGCACTCGCCTCACTTAGTGTTTCATCAATGTCAACGGCAAGACTTTTATTCATAGTCATTATCATATAGTCCGGCACATTCGCCATTTCAAAATAACTGTCCAGTGCCGCGGTGACATTCATAATATTATTTACACTTGACGACACAAACATGGTGGCAAGAAT
The DNA here is from genome assembly GCA_964591945.1 of uncultured Lachnospiraceae bacterium. Taxonomy (GTDB): domain Bacteria; phylum Bacillota; class Clostridia; order Lachnospirales; family Lachnospiraceae; genus UBA3766. Next base: position 20,101 of record CAZQBM010000037.1, read on the forward strand.
AATAAATAATAACAGAATTATATTCATTGCCTTTTTTCGCTTTAAATCTTTTTTTAGTATGTTTAAATACATATCTTTACTCCTTTCTCTTGTTCTGAACTCATCATACAAGAGAAATTATTAAATAATCATTAAATGCAAAAAGGACTATACAATATAGCCCTTCTACGCCTTCCTTACAACTACCGTCACCGTAAAACTCTCTTCACCGCTCTTGGCATACACTTCCCCGTCCATTTTACGCATCAGTGTTTTACAGATATACAGCCCGAGACCGTTTCCTTTCACACCGTGACTATTGCTTCCCCTGTAAAAGGAATCAAAAAGGTTCGTCAGTTCCTCATCTTTTAACGCATTGCCGGAATTCTCAATATGAATTAACTTGCAGTCTTCTTCATCTTCAAATGTAACGCGGACACTTCGCCCATCACCGTATTTGATGGCATTCTCCATAATGTTCTGAAGAACTTCAATCAAACGGTTCTGATCGCCTTTTAAGAGACATTCGTCAAAGCTCTCCACCGTAAAATCCGTATGTACTACCGACAATTTCTCCCTATAATACGCTTGAATCGAATCAACAACTGCAGACAAATACACTTCGCCATTCTTCACTTCCAAATTCAGGAAATCTTCTCTGGACGCAGTTACAATTTCATCTACATAGCCTTTGATTTCCTTGACATTTCGTGCAATTCCCTCTAGGGCCTCATCACGCTTCTCTTTCGTATCATATAAATCTTCCGCCAAAGCCTTGGAATACAATTCGATAGATGACAAAGGGGTCTTAATATCGTGAGACAAAGAAAGAATCAAGGTCTTGCGATCCTTTTGGAATTCCAGTTCTTTCTCTTTATTGTCTTCCAGCTTCTCACGAAGCATATCCATACCCCAAAGGAAACGCCCAAACAACTTGCTCTTTTCCTCTTTTACAGGGGTGGACAAATTACCCTTGGCAAGTTCGTAAGATAAATTGCTCATGGCATGGAAGGGTTTCAATACTTTCCTATACACGTATAAAAGCATTGTGACAGTAATAATCATCATTCCAACCAACGCAATATTCATCCAAATGATAATGTTGCTTTCCCGGTTAGCCCTATATTCAATTCGATATAAATTGTCGTTGATTTCTTCTACCACATAGTCATTGTTGCAGGTCTCTTCCGGGTAAAAAACGGCCACTTTTACAATGGTTTCATAGGCAGATAAATCCATTGCCTCAATCTGTTCCACCGTTAAGTTCTGCTCCTCAATTACTCTTGCCACGCGGGCAGTTTCCACGCGATAAAGACGCCCTGTATCACTTTCGCTTTGATGAATATACATACCGTTACAAAGCAAAACCAAAACAACCTCTATAATTAAAATCAAACAAACAAAGCCTTTAAATCTATTCAAATCTATATCCTACTCCCCACTCCGTAATAATATGTTTCGGTTTCTTCGGCTCTTCTTCAATCTTTTCACGGAGCCACTTGATATGTACCGTCAAAGTCTGCAACTCTGAGTCACTGTCGCTTCCCCAAACCGTATTGAACAAGAATTCCTTCTTCATCGTGACGTTTTTATTCTCAATCAGAAGTTTTAACAGTTCGAATTCCTTCTCGGTAATATCCTTCTTCTGTCCGTCCACAAATAAACTCTGTTGTACGGTATTCAAGCGAAGATTCCCTTCCACGATTTCTTCCTGCCCATATTTTCTCTTAAAAATGCCTTTTATCTTAGCAATTAAAATATCGATATCATAGGGTTTCTCAATATAATCGTCTGCCCCGAGATTCAGGCCTTTTAATTTGTCATTCTTCTCCACCTTGGCGCTTGCAATTAAAATGTGGGTATTGGACGTCTCTCTGATTTTGGAACAAACCGCAAAACCATCCATACCGGGAAGCATTATATCCAGCACAATTAACTTGGCACCGTACTTTTCGTACAACGCCAATGCTTTTTCCCCTGTATCCGCGATACTTACCGCATAATTTTCTTTTCTTAAGAAATCACAAAGTAAGGTGCCGATTTCTTTGTTGTCTTCTACGATTATAATGTCTAACATAGCATTTACCTACTTCACTTTTATCTTCTTTTATCATAAGAAAATCTATGAATGGTTGTCAATATAATAACCAAAAACAGTTGTCCGGGAATTCCGAACAACTGTCTAGATTACTATTTCACTTCTTTTTTCATATTCTCTTTCGCTACGGAAAGCATTAACTTAATACGATTTTCCTGATTTACCTTGGTTGCACCGGGATCGTACTCAATATCCACAGCGTTTAACTTAGGCTCAATACGTCGTATTTTATTCAGCATACCTTTGACAGACACGTGACAGGGAAGGCAACCAAAAGGCTGTACACAGATTACATTCTCGTATCCGTGTGCCACAAACTCCATCATCTCTGCTGCGATGTACCAGCCCTCGCCCATGCTGTTTCCGGTATTAATAATACCTTCCGCACGTTTCTTTAATACTTCCACGCGCTCCGGTGCCACGAAACAGTCAAACTCTTCCATAATGCTAATCATCATATTTTCCATGTGGAACATATATTTCATTGCAATTTCAAGAATCAGGCGTTTCATAGGCTTACCGCCGTAAAGACGCAGGTCTTCCAGCGCGCCGTTGGTTTTATATATACCAAAGCCTAAAACACTGGGGAAATACGTTTCACAATCCTGATCACGAAGGAACTGCTCCAAACCGTTATTTGCAGGCTCAGAGTATTTTAAATACAATTCCCCTACTACGGCAACTTTTACCTTGGGAACCTTCTTCACCTCAATGTCCGCAAACTCCCGAAGCATGGTTCTGATATTCTTCTTAATTTCCTTATGGCTGTAACCTTTACCCTTGGTATAGCGCTCACCGAAATAAGCGGTCCACTTCTGCATCATACGGTCCGCGTCACCCTTATTTACTTCGTAAGGACGCACCTGATTCGCCGCAATCATCATCATATCTCCATACATCAATGCGGATAAAAGCATACGGTAACCGCGAATAGAGATATCGATACCGGAATTCAATTCCAGGCCCCAAATATTTGCAGAGATAAAAGGAATCTGCGGATAACCTGCTCGTTCCATTGATTTACGCATCAGATTGATATAATTTGAATCCCTGCAACCACCGCCGGACTGGGTAATAACCATAGCGATTTTATCAGGGGCATATTGACCGCTTTCTACGGCATTAATCATCTGACCGGTAACCAATACGCCGGGATAACACAAATCATTGTGCACATACTTCAAGCCTTTCTCAATCGCTTCCGCTCCACCGCTTTCGATGATTTTAACATTCAATCCTTCTTTGGCAAAAACAGGAAGAATGATAGAAGCATGAATCGGTGCCATCATGGGACACAGAATGGTATATTCTTTTTTCATTTTTTTGGTAAATTTCACCCTGGGTCTGTAATGGGTTTTATTCTGTTCCAAAAAACTAATCCTCCTTTTTTTGCTCGATTGCCGCAAGCAAACTTCTCAAACGGATTTTAACCGCTCCTAAATTCGTAACTTCGTCAATTTTTAACTGGGTATAAAGCATACCGGCCGTCTCCAGAATTTCTCTGGTTTCGTCAGACGTAATGGCATCCAAACCGCAACCGAAGGAAACCAAATGCACCATATAAACATCTTTTTGCATGGTTACATATTTGGCTGCCGCAAACAGTCTTGCGTGGTAGGTCCACTGATTTCTGATATTTACATCAAACTTCGGCACCAAAGATGCTACGGAATCTTCTGTAATTACCGCAAAGCCAAGAGCCGCAATTAACTTATGAATGCCGTGATTGATTTCAGGGTCCACATGATAAGGTCTTCCCGCAAGAAGCACGATCTTTTTATCCTGCTTTCTTGCTTCTTCCATAATCACCTGCGCCTGCTTCTCTACCTTCTTAGTAAATGCCGCATACTCTTTATATGCAAGGTCACTTGCTTTCTTCACTTCAGCCTTGGTAAATGTTCCAAGGGTACGATTCAGAATCTCGTGCATTTTGCCGGGAAACTTGTTTCGCTGATGCGGTCCCACATATTCATAAATATACTTGATATCGCCGAAATGCACCGTATTGGCTTCAATTACCTCAGGATAGCCTGCGATTACGGCACAGTTATAATGGTTTTTACCCTTCTTCTCATCGAAATTATAGGTCATACAGGGATAAAAGATGGTATCCACGTTCATCTCAATTAACTTCATAATATGGCCGTGTACCAGCTTTGCCGGGAAACAAACCGTATCGGAAGGAATGGTTCCCTGTCCCTTTAAGTACAGTTCACGGTTCGAAAAGCCTGATGTTTTTACCTGATAACCCAAAGAGGTGAAAAATGCATGCCAGAACGGCAACATCTCATACATATTAAGCCCCATAGGCAAACCGATTACGCCTTTGGTCTTACTTTCATCCGGCTGATATTCGGAAAGAAGCTTTAACTTATACTCATAAAGATTTAACGAATCGTCCTGCTCCTTCTTGGTCACAGGCTTCTCACAGCGGTTACCGCCGATGAATTTACGGCCATTACCGAAGTCATTTACCGTAAGGCTACAATGGTTGTTACAGCCCTTACAGGTAATGTTTCTTGTCGTATAAGTAAAATTCTCTAAGGCTTCTTTATCTAAAATTTCAGAAACCTTATCCGTCTTCTTCTTTTTTGCAATATCACAGGCATACAATGCCGCACCGTAAGCACCCATCATACCCGCAATATCAGGCCTGATAACTTCTACGCCCATTTCCTTTTCAAAGGCACGAAGCACCGCGTCATTCTGGAAAGTACCGCCCTGTACCACAATTCTTTTACCGAGTTCATCAGCGCTATGCACGCGGATAACCTTGTACAACGCATTCTTTACAACACTGATGGAAAGACCTGCCGAGATATCCTCTACGGTTACGCCTTCCTTCTGCGCCTGTTTTACAGATGAATTCATGAAAACGGTACATCTGGAACCC
>CAZQBM010000038.1:0-24685 GCA_964591945.1 uncultured Lachnospiraceae bacterium
GAGCAGGGAAGGATTGTATTCTTTGAATCCAGTGCGATTTCCGATATCAGCGGACTGGAAGGGGCGCGGGAACGGATTCTGACTATTGAATTTGAGTATTACGATAACGGAAATATTAAATATCGCCGATATTCTACAAATCATCTGATGTTTGCGACGACCGGGTCACCCACCGAAAGCTATTTCGACGAGCAGGGGCGGTTGGTATATGAATGGGCGTATATTACCCACGGAAGTCTTCACGATTATTATGTTTATGAAGGTGACAGTAAAGAGCCTTCGTATATACTGCGGTTGGATGATAACCATGATTGGATTTATCATTGGGAGATTGTAAAGTAAAAGGAAGTGGTGTGTACCCTATGCGGGGAAGGAATAGTATGTCCCTATGAATTTATTTACACAAAAGACGGTAGATATGTTATGATATATGATACGCACTATACTCGTTTGGATGTAATGCTAAACTTTATTGAATATCAAGAATAAAATACAGGAGGAGAAAAATGTTCAAAAAAGTACTTGTTATTGTATGTGCAATGTCGGTAATGGTGATGACCGGTTGCGGTATGTTGGGTGGTGTATCCCAGAAAGATTATGAGATGGCAACAGCTGATCGTGATATGTATATGAATGATTATCTCGAATTATCAGAGGCATCTTATGAATTAGAGGATGAAATTGCTGATTTGGAATCCGAAATTGCAACTTTGGAAGCTGATATTTTAGTTTTGGAAGAAGAAATTGCAGCGGCAGAAGCCAGCGCAATGGAAGGCAATGGTGAAGTGGTTATTCATGAGATTACCGATGATGTAGCTTTAAAGGTTCAGTTGCCTGAAGGTTTTTCGTATGTCAGTGATGATATGTATAAATTAAGCGCTTCAGATCCATCTAATATTACAATTCGTTCTGCATTGACTTCGGATGACGGACTTAACTTTACGCAGGAATCTTTGGAACAGTCTATTTTATATTCGTATGAAAATATGGGATATGTAGTTGAAAATTTTGAATTTGCTACATTTGAGCGTGGGGAAATAAAAGGATATGAGACCTTGTTTATGGAAATGTCTTATTCTTTAAACGGAATCAATCTTCAGCAGATTGAATTTATAATTCAAGTAGAAGATACAACATGTACAGTGCTTTATACCACAGAAGAAAGCACCGGCTGGTATGATGAATTTATACAGAGTGTAGACTCTATTCAGATTGGTAAGAAATAATATAAAAGAAAAGTGAGGAAATGGAAATGTTAAAAAGAACACTTGTTGTTGTAGCTGCAATGTCTACTATGCTTTTATGTGGTTGTGGTATGCTTGGCGGCGTATCAAAAGAAGAAATGGAGTCTGTTGTTGCGGATTGTGACTTCTATATGGAAGCATATCAGGATGAGTTAAATAATCAGATTGAATTGCAGGATGAAATTCTTGACCTCGAAGCAGAGGTTGCAACTTTGGAAGAAGAAAAGGCTGCATTGGAAGAAGAACTTGCATCATTGCAGGGGGGCGTTAGCTCTGGTTCTAACAATAATGGTGGTAGCACTGTGGAAGATTACTATACACAGCCTTTTGTAAAAGAAGCTTTGGATGCACAGATTGAGTCTATGAAAGATTCTTATTCCAGTATATATAAGGATTTGGGATATGATGTTTCCGGTAATACCTTTACCTATTGGTTCCAGTATGCAGACCAGTTAAGTAATCCGGACACTGTAGCGGAACAGTTGGAAGCTTCACTTACAGAAGATATGTTAGCTGATGTTGTAGCTGACGTAGAAGCAGAATGTGGTGTAACAGGCATTACCTGCTGTTATATTTATTACAATGCAGACGGCTCTATTATTTATCAGGATTCATACTCTACAGAATAAAGTAACAATATTTAAATAAAGATATAATAATTTGCAAATAAAATAAAAGCACTGTCTTTAAATCTTATTTCTTAGAGAGCCTATGGCTATAAGGAATAGAATAAATTTAGGCAGTGCTTTTTTATTTTATATAGTAATAATAAAAGTTTAATCCAATTCTGCGATTTCATTATATAAATCAGCATATCTGCCGTTTAAGGCAATGAGTTCTTTGTGGGTTCCGCGTTCCACAATGCGTCCCTTTTCCAATACCATAATTGCATTTGCTTTGCGGACTGTTGATAGGCGGTGTGCAATAACAAAGGTGGTACGGCTTTCCATAATAGCATCCATACCCTCTTCAATGTGTTTTTCGGTCCTGGTATCGACGGAACTGGTTGCTTCGTCGAGAACAAGAATCGGCGCTTTGCTGATAGCAGCGCGGGCAATGTTAAGAAGCTGTCGCTGGCCCTGAGAGAGGTTGGCACCGTCACAATCCAGCACAGTATCATACCCATGAGGAAGATGCATGATAAAAGAGTGGGCAGAGGCAATTTTAGCAGCCTTAATTACGTCTTCATTGGAGGCATCCAAGCGCCCATAGCGGATATTTTCGCGAACAGTTCCGGTAAATAAGTGCGTATCCTGAAGTACCATTGCAATATTTTGACGAAGATATGAACGTTCCAAGCGTTCAATGGGAATATCATCAATGGTAATTTCGCCTGTCATATTATCATAAAAACGTGATAAAAGGTTAGTTACCGTAGTTTTACCGGCACCGGTAGAACCGACAAAAGCGATTTTCTGCCCGGGCTTGGCATATAATGTAATATCGTGCAAAACAGTAACTTCGGGAACATAGCCAAAGCATACATTGTTAAGGCGGATATGGCCTTTGATACTTTCGGGTTTTACAGTATCAACATCGGGTGTTTCCGGAGTTTCATCCAATACTTCAAAAATACGTTCCGCGCCGGCAAGAGCAGAGAATACTGTATTCATCTGCATGGATATTTCATTGATCGGTCTGTTAAAAGAACGTGTGTAATTCAGTGAAATTGTCAGACCACCGATATCAAAACCTTTAAAAATAACCAGCAATCCACCTACACAGGCTGTAATGGCATAAGAAATATTACAAAGCTGGTGGGTAACCGGCCCCATAATTCCGGCAGTAAATTGCGCTTTTATTTGCGCTTCACATAACTGATCATTTAAGTATTCAAATTCATCATTGGCAATCTGTTCGTGGTTAAAAACCTTAACGACTTTTTGCCCGGAAATGGTTTCTTCCGAAAAAGCGTTCAGCATACCAAGGCTGCGTTGTTGCTGCGCATAGGAGCTTTGACCATATTTGATGATAAGCTTGCTTGCAAGGGTGAGAAGCGGAGTCATCACAATGGTGATGGAACCGAGCAAGGGATTGGTATAAAGCATTAAAATAATGGTGCCTACAATGGTAATTGCACCGGAAATAATCTGAATTAATGTCGTATTCAGCATCTCGCCGATGGCATCCACATCGTTGGTAAAACGACTCATAATATCGCCTGTAGCGTGAGTGTCAAAGTAGCGCATAGGAAGCGTTTGAAGCTTGTTATATAGGTCATTTCGCATGTGTTTTAAGGAGTTCTGTGATACCGTTAGCATAATACGCTGTTGTGCCCACTGGGTAAAAACTGCAATTGCATAAATGACGGCCATAACACCTAAGCCCAGGCCCAAGCCTTGCAACCGTTCGGTTAAGTCCGGATTGGAAGCGTCATAGTAGATAAAATCGTTCATAATCGGACGCAGGAGATAGGAGGCAATCAAATTAGCAAAGGTAAAAAGAACTGCGCAGACAATTGCTAATATAAAAAGGTGCTTTTCTTTTGACAAATATTTTAATAGTCTGCGGATTGTTTTCCACATTTCCTTTGGCTTGCCTGTGGCGCCCATATTTCCGCGTTTACCGGTTACATTTATGGTAGCAGCGGAAGAAGAATCTTTCTTTTCGGAGGATGCATATTTAGCAGCAAGACGTTTCTTTGTAGTTGTATCCATGCCTTAATCCTCCTTATCTTTCTGGGAATAGTATATTTCTTGATACTCTTCGCAGGTTTTAATCAATACTTCGTGAGTGTCGAAACCTGCAACCCGTCCTTCATCCAAAACAAGAATGCGGTCGGCATCCATAATGGAAGAAATACGCTGGGCAATAATAAGCTTGGTAACGCCCGGAAGTTCTTCGCGAAAGGCTTTACGGATAGATGCATCCGTTGCATTATCTACGGCAGATGTAGAGTCGTCTAAAATGATGATGCGGGGACTTTTTAACAGGGCTCTTGCAATGCAGAGACGTTGTTTCTGACCACCGGATAAATTAACACCGCCCTGGCCCAATTCAGTTTCATATCCGTTAGGAAAGCCTGTTACAAAGGCATCGGCCTGTGCCACTGTAGCAGCGTGTTTTACTTCTTCATCACTTGCATTTTCATTACCCCAACGTAGGTTTTCGGCAATTGTGCCTGCAAAGAGGGTATTCTTTTGCAATACCATTGCAATACTGTCTCTTAAGTTGCCGAAAGATAAGTCTTTTACATTGTATCCGTCTACCAAAACTTCGCCTTCGTTTGCATCATAAAGTCTGGGAATCAGCGAAACAAGAGTACTTTTTCCGCTACCTGTAGACCCAACGATACCGATTAATTCGCCTGCTTTAATATGCAGATTAATGTCGGAAAGAACGTAATCTTTGTTGTTTTTAAAATATTTGAAAGATACATTCCTAAATTCGATATCACCTTTTGTGATTTGCACATTTTTATGTGCTGCATTTTCATCCGTTAATTCCACTACATTATTAAGCACTTCAGAAATACGTTTATCGGAAGCTGCTGCACGTGTGCCTTGTAAAACAATGTTTGCAAGGAAGGTAAGTGCAGTAAGAATTTGCGATAAATAAGTAATAAAAGCAGTCAGAGTACCAAGTTCCATATCACCAACCATGATCTGACGGCCGGAAATCCATACTACAGCCAATGTTGTAATGTTTACGGCAAGTGCAGACACAGGTTGCATCAGAAGCATTACTTTTAATGCGGAAGTACTTTTGTTTACAAGGTCATCATTTACAAGACCGAAGCCTTTTATTTCATATTCTTCTCGGACAAAGGATTTGATTACTTTGATATTGGTAATGGTTTCCCCTACGTCATTGTTCAGTTCATCAATTGCCTGCTGCATTTTGGTATATCGGGGCGAAGCTGTTTTAATAATTAAAGCAATGGCAATTGCGAGGATGGGAACGATAATAAGAATAGCCCAGGCCAGAGACGGATTTAAAACAAAGGACATAATCAGGGCGCCGATAAGCATGACAGGGCTTCGAAACATTCCGCGAAGCAGTGTCTGTGCAAAGTTTTGTACCTGAGTGATGTCGTTTGTAATTCGCGTAATCAAAGAACCTGTGCTAAATTCATCGATGTCAGTAAAGGAGAATGTCTGGATTTTGCGGAAGACTTCTTTGCGGATGCCGGCCGCAAGGCGGGTAGAGGCACGTACTGAGAAATTAGCCCCTAAAACACCGGTAATCAGCATAAGAAGAGCGATAAATGCCATAAAAATTCCCTGCCCTATTACATAGTCCATATCTTTATTTGCAGCACCGATATTAATCAAATTGGCATTGATATAGGGCAGGATAAATTCACCGCAGGCTTCCAATACCATAAAAAGCGGTCCCAAAAGAAAGCTGTACCAATATTTTTTTGCATATTTTATGTATTTTTTCATGATTGCACCTCGCTTCAGAAACATTTTTATCATAACGCATTTTATCGAAATGTTTCAAGAAAACATTACATAAAAGCTAAAATAGATTTAAAAACTTTTATTAAAAAGTTAAAAAAGTTAAAATTTAGTTTAAAAAAGGATTATAATATACTATATTGTATTTGTGTATATAAATAGTGTGTAAGTTATATATTCACATTTGTTTGAGAGGTAAAAGATGAGAGTCGGAATGGTGCTGGAAGGCGGCGGTATGCGCGGTATGTATACGGCAGGCGTTCTGGATGCAATGATGGAAAATGAAATACAGATTGATGGTATTGTCGGTGTTTCTGCGGGAACTGTTTTTGGTTGTAATTATAAATCGAAGCAAATCGGCCGTACCATTCGTTATAACAAAAAGTATTGTAGGGACCCTCGATACGGAAGTTTCCGTTCGCTGTTAAAATCGGGAGATGTTTTCGATAAAGATTTTTGTTATAATCAATTGCCGAAAGTGTTAGATCCTTTTGATTATAAGACTTTTTCCGAAAATTCAATGGAATTTTATGCAACCTGTACGGATGCTAATACAGGGAAGGCGGTATATAAGCGTTGTTATAACGGAGATGATAAGGAGCTGGAGTGGTTTAGAGCATCGGCATCTATGCCTTTGGTTTCCAAAGTGGTGGAGATTGACGGCGGTGCGTATTTAGACGGCGGAATGGCGGATTCCATTCCTATTCGCTGGATGCGAGAAAAAGGTTTTGAAAAGAATATTGTGGTACTTACAAGACCGGAAGGATATAAGAAGTCTAAGAATAAATTACTGTGGCTGATGCGGATTGTATTACATAAATATCCGAATTTGATTCAAACGATGAAGAACAGACATAACAATTACAATGAATCCTTGGAGGAATTGTATCGTTTGCAAAAGGCCGGTGAAGTATTTGTATTCAGCCCTGACTACGGCTTTGATATCGCACGTATGGAGAGTAATCCTGACAAGTTGGAAGAAGCATATCGTATGGGAAAGAAGCATGCTTTTGAACGATTGCCGGAGTTAAGAGCATTTTTGAAAGAATAATTTTAATCATATATTTCGTCAAAAACAGATAAGAGATTGTGTCGAAAATACATAAGAAAACGCAAAAAAAGAAACTTGATATAAGAGTTTCTTTTTTTATGTTACCCGGTTGTCGTTTTTTGATTGTATATGCGGTTGAAACAAGTTGAAAAATAAGAAGTTTGTCTTATATAATCAAAGTCGCACCGAAAAATAAATAGATGGAGGAAATCATGGAGCAGCTTAATTTAGTAACTACACAAGATAATGACAAAATGTTTCAGATGTTGTCAGATTTACTTCACGAAGAAAAAGAATTTCAAATTATGATTAACGTACCCGGTGGCAAAAAGAGCCAGGCTGTTGTTAAAGCGTATCAGGAAACTGCAGAAAATATCAAAGAGCATGATCTGGAAAAAGATGTAACAGACATAATTCATGAAATCGGCGTGCCGGCGCATATCAAAGGCTACCAGTATTTAAGGGAAGCGATTATGATGTCGGTAAATGATACAGAGATGCTAAGCTCTATTACTAAAATATTATATCCCACAATTGCGAAGAAGTTCCAAACAACGCCAAGCCGTGTGGAACGTGCAATCCGACATGCAATAGAAGTGGCTTGGAGTCGAGGAAAAATGGAGACTCTGGATGCTATGTTCGGATATACAATTAATACAGGAAAAGGGAAACCTACCAATTCAGAGTTCGTTGCCTTGATTGCGGATAAAATTCGTTTACAATATCGTTAGATTTTGGGAAAATATGTCTTTCATTCATCATAAAAATGATGTATAATATCAAGTGATAGGATAAAAGGAATTATGTGGTCCTTTTATAATATAAAAAGGGAATTTTAGGAAACCAAAGGAAAATATGCGGAGGACGAAGTGATGAAAAACATCTTGTTTGTGGCTTCAGAAGGAGTTCCATTTATTAAAACCGGAGGATTGGCTGACGTTGTCGGATCTCTTCCCAAATGTGTAGACAAGCGCTATTTTGATGTGCGTGTCATGATACCGAAATATACCTGTATTCCTCAGGAATTGAGAGATAAAATGGTATACAAGACATCTTTTTATATGGACTTTAACTGGAAGAGCGAATACGTTGGTATTTTGGAAGCAGAAGTTGATGGCGTTATTTATTATTTTATTGATAATGAGTCTAAATTTGGCGGTTTCCGCCCCTATAGCAGTAATGTATTAGAGGATATTGAGAAGTTCGCCTTCTTCTCTAAAGCTGCGTTGTCTGCAATGCCTTTATTAGGCTTCAGACCTGATGTTATCCATTGTCATGACTGGCAGACGGGCCTTATTCCCGTATACTTAAAGGAACGTTTCCAGGGCAATGAATTCTTCCATGGAATCAAGTCTATTATGACTATTCATAACTTGAAATTCCAGGGTAAGTGGGATGTTAAGACCATTAAGGATATGACAGGACTTCCTGATTATTTCTTTACACCGGATAAGTTGGAAGCATATAAGAATGCGAACCTTTTAAAGGGTGGTTTGGTTTATGCAGATGCCATTACTACAGTAAGTGATACTTATGCGAAAGAAATTATGACACCGTTTTATGGTGAAAGTCTTGACGGATTGATGAGAGCAAGAGAGCATGATTTGCGTGGTATTGTTAACGGTATTGATTATACAGATTACAATCCTGAAAGCGATAAGTATATCGAAGTGAATTATGATGCAAAGAACTTCCGCAAAGAGAAGATTAAGAATAAGAGACTTCTTCAGAAAGAGCTTGGTTTGGAAGAGAACGATAAGATTATGATGATTGGTATCGTTTCCCGTCTTACAGACCAGAAAGGCTTTGACTTAATCGCTTACATGATGGATGAATTGTGTCAGGATGCTGTTCAGATTGTTGTACTTGGTACCGGTGAAGAACAGTATGAAAATATGTTCCGTCACTTTGATTGGAAGTATAACAATAAGGTTTCTGCTAATATTTATTATTCAGAGGCTATGTCGCATAAGATTTATGCGGCGTGTGATGCCTTCCTTATGCCTTCGTTATTCGAACCCTGCGGTTTGAGCCAGTTGATGGCACTTCGTTACGGTACATTGCCTATCGTACGTGAAACCGGTGGTTTGAAGGATACGGTTGAACCTTACAATGAGTATGAAGGAACCGGTACAGGTTTCAGCTTCGTAAATTACAATGCACACGAAATGTTAGATACCATTCGTTATGCTGAGAAGATTTACTATGATAAGAAGCGTGAATGGAATAAGATGGTAGACCGTGCCATGGCTGCTGACTTCTCTTGGGAAGTATCTGCTGCTAAATATCAGGAAATGTATGACTGGTTAATCGGTTAATTGAAATTTAAAGATATGAGCGTTGCATTGATTGTGATGCAACGCTTTTTCTATGTGAATAAGATGCGAATTTTATAAAATGGTATCTTTGGAAAGGAAAAAGAATGGCTTTTGACGGAATTACAATTGCATGTATGGTTCATGAGTTATCGGAGAAGCTGGTAGGCGGACGCATTACTAAAATATCACAGCCGGAAAAAGAAGAGGTATTATTAACGGTAAAAAGTCTTGCCGGGCAACATCGTCTTTTTATTTCTGCATCAGCATCTCTTCCTTTGATTTATCTGACGGAGGAAAATAAGCCCGCACCTATGACGGCACCGAATTTTTGTATGGTGCTTCGTAAGTACCTGCAGGGCGGACGCGTGGTAGAAATCAGCCAACCGGGGCTTGAACGCGTGATTCAAATCAAAGTAGAGCATCTGGATGAAATGGGGGATACCTGTATCCGTGTGTTGTGTTTTGAATTAATGGGCAAGTACAGTAATTTGATTCTGTGTGATGATAAAAGCATTATTTTAGACAGTTTAAAACATGTATCTGCCGTAATGAGTTCCGTGCGTGAGGTTTTACCTCAGAGAGAATATTTTATACCGGTTACAGTGGAGAAGAAGGATGCGCTTACTACAACTTATGAAGCGTTTGCAAGTCTTGCGAAGGAAAGCCGTCAGGCACCTTTTAAAATGATTTATCAGTCCTATACGGGTATTTCACCTTTTATGGCAAGGGAAATGTGCAATAACGCGGATGTGGATGACCGTATAATGGCAGGAGACTTAGAAGTTGCGGTGGTGCAAAGACTGTATACTGCTTTTGACCAAGTGATGAATCGGGTCAGGACGAAAGATTACGCGCCCTGTATGATTATGGAAAACGGCAAGGTAAAGGAATTCGCAGTTATGGATATTCCGTCCTATCCGTCGGAACAAAAGCAGGCATTTGACAGTGTTTCCAAGCTTTTATTTGACTTTTATGCCTCCAAAAATAAGGAAGACGTGATGCGTCAGAAGTCTTTGAATCTTCGCAAAACCGTACAGACGATTCTGGAGCGCGATTATAAGAAACTGGATCTTCAGAAGAAACAGTTACAGGATGCCGGAGAGCGTGAGAAATATAAGATTTACGGCGAGTTATTAAATGCATACGGTTATCAGTTGCAGGATGGTTCCAAGGAAGCAAAGGTTTTGAATTATTATACCAATGAGGAAGTCATAATTCCTTTGGATGAGACTTTGAGCATCAAAGAGAACGCGGTTCGTTTCTTTGATAAGTACGGTAAAATGAAGCGTACAGAAGAGGCACTTGCAGTACAAACCAAGGAAAATGAGTCGGAGATTGTCTATTTGGAGTCAGTACAGACTTTCCTTAATTTGGCTTCCACCAAGGCGGATTTACAGCAGATTCAGGCTGAACTTTCCGAACGCGGTTTTATCAAAAAAAGCTATGATAAAAAGAACAAAAAAGTGGTAAATAAGCCGTTGCATTATGTTATGTACGATGAGTACGATATTTATGTTGGTAAAAACAACCTGCAGAACGAAGAAGTTACGTTTAAGATGGCAAACGGGAACGACTGGTGGTTCCATGCCAAAGGAGTGCCCGGTTCACACGTGATTGTAAAATCACGAAATGCCAATCCGGCAACGGAGTGGGATATGCCGGACGAGGTATTTGAGGCGGCAGCCTGCCTGGCGGCTGTATATTCCAAGAACAGTGGACAGGAGAAGGCGGAAGTAGATTATATTCGCAAGAAACACGTGAAACGCCCGGGGGGCGGAGAACCCGGATTTGTGGTATATTATACGAATTTTTCAATGATGATAGAGACAAATCTGCAAAGGTTTGCGTTGACGCAGATGAATTGATGAAGTATAATAAAGAAGAGTGTGCCGTTAGGTAGCTTTCGCATTTTAAAGGTTACTGCTGAAGGGGAAGGTTAGTACAGCAGATTAAGTATGGTATATCGGAATGGAGTATGGTTCAATGGTTAAAAGTATGACAGGTTTCGGCAGATCAGAGATCGCTGACGGGAATCGTAAATGTACGGTTGAAATCAAGTCTGTAAATCACAGATATCTTGATTTAAATATCAAAATGCCCAAGAAACTTAATTTCTTTGAGGCTGCAATCCGTAATGTGTTAAAGGAATATATTCAAAGAGGTAAGGTGGATGTATTTATTACATATGAGGATTTGACGGAACAGAATGTAAGCATTAAATACAATAAAGAAGTTGCATCGGAATATTTGAAATATCTTCGTCAGATGGCGGAAGAATTCGGATTGGATGATGATATCCGTGTATCTACGCTTTCCAGATATCCTGAAGTGTTCTCTATGGAGGATGTGGATATTGATGAAGAAGAACTTTGGAATATGCTTGAAAAAGCAATTCGTAAAGCGGCTGAGAGCTTTGTGGAAACACGTATCAAAGAGGGTGAGAATCTTCGTGATGATATGATTTCCAAGCTTGACGGCATGTTAAAGCATGTGGATTTCATTGCAGAACGTTCACCTGCTATTGTACAGGAGTACAAGCAGCGTCTGGAAGAAAAGGTAAAAGAACTTTTGGATAGTAATGTTGACGAGGCAAGAATTTTAACGGAAGTTACTATTTTTGCAGACAAGTCTTGTGTGGATGAGGAGCTGGTACGTTTACGCAGTCACATTGAGACAACCAAAGAAACCCTTATGCAGGGCGGAAGCGTTGGACGTAAGCTTGACTTTATTGCACAGGAAATGAATCGTGAAGCGAACACCACTTTATCCAAGTCCAATGATCTTGAGATTTCCAATGTGGCAATTGAATTAAAGACTGAAATCGAGAAGATTCGTGAACAGATTCAGAATATTGAATAATTGAAAATGCATTATGATTAAAGCGGATTCAAAAGAAGATTATAGGAGTCGATGATATGTCAAATAAAGGAATTCTGGTTGTTTTATCCGGTTTTTCGGGTTCCGGCAAGGGAACTTTGGTAAAACGTCTTTTGGAAGAATATGATAATTATGCGCTGAGTATTTCCATGACAACTCGTATGCCAAGACCCGGTGAGGAACATGGTAAGTCCTATTTCTTTGTAACCAAAGAAGAATTTCAGAGTACTATTGAGCGAAATGGTTTATTGGAATATGCACAGTATTGTGATAATTTTTATGGTACACCGAAGGCATATGTGGAAGAACAGCTTGCCAATGGTAAGGATGTAATTCTGGAGATTGAGGTACAGGGAGCATTACAAATCAAAGAAAAGTTCCCCGAGACGTTATTACTGTTCGTAACACCGCCTTCTGCCCAGGTGTTAAAGGACCGTTTGGCGGGAAGAGGTACCGAAACGGAAGATGTAATCAATAAGCGCATGCGAAGAGCCGCAGAAGAGTCGGAAAGCATGTCTTTATATGATAATATTATTGTGAATGATGATTTGGAAGCATGTGTGAAATTTACACACAACGTAATCCAATCAGCACACAGTACCCCTGACAGGGTTTCTAAATTAATAGCAAATTTAAAAGAAGAGCTGTCCGGCTTTTCGAAAGGAGAGTAAAAATATGTTACACCCGTCTTATTCAGATTTAATGAATGTAGTAAACAGTGAGGTTGAGCAGGGCGAGGCGCCTGTAGTAAACAGTCGTTATTCTATCGTTATGGCTACCTCAAAGAGAGCACGTGAAATTATTGATGGCGATGAGCCTATGGTAAAGGCTGACGGAAAGAAAGCACTTTCTGTTGCTGTGGAAGAATTAAACAGTGCAAAGTTAAAAATCGTTGGAGACGACGAATAATCAGTTTGTGAGAAAATGTGCCTAAATGGGCACATTTTTAACATATTTCTAAGATATGTTGGTAGGAAGAACGAATGAAGGTACTTTTTATTTCCCTGGGTTGTGATAAAAATTTGGTAGATACGGAAACGATGCTTGGATATTTGTCACAGAAGGGCTACGAGATAACCGATGATGAAACGGAAGCGGAAGCGGTGGTAGTGAATACCTGCTGCTTTATTCATGATGCCAAACAGGAGAGTGTGGATGCAATTCTTGAAATGGCTGACCTTCGCAAGGAGGGCAGAATTAAGGCACTGATTGTAACCGGTTGTCTGGCACAGCGTTATAGTGATGAGATTCAGGAAGAGATTCCCGAAGTAGATGTCATTATGGGCACCCAGGCCATTGAAGATATCGTAGAAGCTTTAGAGAAAGTTCTGGCCGGAGAAGCCAAGAATTATTTGCCCGATATTGATAAGCCTTTACCAAAGCTTGGTAAAAGAATGATTACAACCGGCGGTCACTATGCATATCTTAAAATTGCTGAGGGCTGTGATAAACATTGTACATACTGTATTATTCCCAAGGTTCGCGGTACGTATCGTTCCGTACCTATGGAAGAACTGGTAGAACAGGCACAACAACTGGTAGAGGATGTAGGTGTCAAAGAATTGATTCTTGTTGCACAGGAAACAACGATTTACGGAACAGACCTCTACGGCGAGAAGAAATTGCCTGAACTTTTATCGAGGTTATCAGAAATCAGAGGCTTGTGTTGGATACGAATTTTATATTGTTATCCGGAAGAAATTGATGATGCTTTGATTGAGGAAATTGCTACGAACGATAAGGTATGTAATTATTTGGATATTCCGGTACAACATGCGTCTGACAGAATTTTAAAACGTATGGGACGTCGTACTACACGGGCGGAATTGGAAGAAACAATCAATAAATTGCGTACCCGTATTCCCGATATTTGCCTTCGTACTACTTTAATCAGCGGTTTTCCCGGTGAAACAGAGGAAGACCACGAAGCGGTGATGGAATTCGTGGATGCTATGGAATTTGACCGTTTAGGCGTTTTCACTTATTCCAAGGAAGAGGATACACCGGCAGCTTTGATGGAAGATCAGATTGATGAAGAGATAAAAGAAGCACGTCGTGGCGAAATTATGGAACTTCAGCAGGAAATTGCTTTTGAAAAGGCCGATGCCATGATTGGAAAAACTGTACTGGCAATGATTGAAGGACGTATTGCGGATGAAGATGCTTATATCGCTCGTACTTATATGGATGCGCCCAATGTGGATGGATATCTTTTTATCAATACATGCAAGGATTTGATGACCGGAGATTTGGCATATGTCCGAATTACAGGTTCGAACGAATATGATTTGATTGGAGAATTGGAAGATGAATTTAGCGAATAAAATTACTCTTATGAGAGTAATTCTGGTTCCTGTTTTTATCATTTTAATGATGGCCTCACAGATTCCGGGGCTGGCAATGCTGGTTGCAAACGGTACAATCTCGCAGACAGTGTTAAACTGGTGCGCATTGGTGGTTTTTATTATTGCGTCAATGACTGATTTTCTGGACGGCTATATCGCAAGAAAATATAATATGATTTCCAATTTCGGTAAATTTATGGATCCGTTGGCAGACAAATTGCTTGTTTGCAGCGCATTGATTTGTTTACTTGCTTTGGCGCGCATTAATGTATTTCTTGTGTTGATTATCATTGCGAGAGATTTTATTATCAGCGGTTTCAGACTGGTTGCATCAGACAAGGGTGTTGTGATTGCTGCCAATATGTGGGGCAAGGTAAAAACTACTATGCAGATGGTGATGATTGGTTTTATGATTCCTGATTTGGCTGTATTTCACTGGATATGCGTTATCTTGAGCTGGGTAGTTTTATTCCTGACGGTTTATTCGTTGATGGATTATCTGATTCGAAATCGCGGTGTTCTTAAGGATGAAAAATAAGTATTATATAAAATAATGATGCAACATAAGTTTTTTACAAAAAGGATGGATGAAAAATGGTTGTGGAATTAATTTCAGTGGGAACTGAACTTTTACTCGGAAACATTGTAAATACAAATGCGGCATACTTGGCTGAACAGTGCGCAAATTGCGGATTATCATGCTTTTATCAGACCGTAGTGGGAGATAACGAAGAAAGACTGCAGGAAACTGTGAAAGCCGGATTGAAGCGTTCGGATATTTTGATTTTAACGGGCGGATTGGGGCCCACAGATGATGATTTAACCAAAGAAGTGGTTGCCAAGGCAATGAAGAAGAAACTTGTGGAAGATGCGAAAGCCCACGAGATGATTCAGACATATTTTGACAATCGAGGCATGGTAATCACGAAGAATAATTGGAAACAGGCTTTGGTTCCCGAAGGCGCAATTGTTATGTATAACAATAACGGAACAGCCCCCGGCCTTATCGTGGAAAGTGGTGAGAAGTGTGCCATTTTATTGCCCGGACCGCCAAATGAAATGAAACCAATGTTCGAAGAGTACGTGAAGGATTATCTTAAGAAGAAAAATCCAGAGGTGATTGTTTCTACTACAGTAAAACTTTGCGGAATCGGAGAGAGTACAGTTGCCACTATGATTCAGGATATGCTTGATCAACAGAGTAATCCTACCATTGCACCTTATGCCAAAACCGGTGAAGTGCATCTTCGTGTCACAGCCAAGGCTGCAGATGAAAAGAGTGCCAACAAACTGATTAAACCTGTTGTAAAACAGCTGAAAACCAGACTTGCGGAGTATATCTATACTACGGAAGAAAATACAACCTTGGAAAATGCAATTGTAGATTTACTGGTTGCGAATAAGTTAACCGTATCAACGGTGGAATCTTGTACAGGTGGTATGATAGCGGCGCGTTTGATAAATGTCCCGGGCGTATCAGATGTTTTTAAAAGAGGGCACATTACTTACTCAAACAAGGCGAAAAAGAAGATTCTTGGTGTAAAAAAGAGAACTTTAGAAAAATATACGGCAGTGAGTGCTGAAGTTGCTATAGAAATGGTAAAAGGTGCGGAATTGGATTCTAAAGCAGATGTTTGTGTATCTGTAACCGGTCTTGCAGGACCGGACGGTGGCACTGAAGAAAAACCGGTAGGACTTGTGTATATTGCATGCAGTGTCAAAGGTAATGTGACGGTGCAGGAGTATCATTTTAACGGTAATCGTGCTAAAATTCGTGAAAATGCCACTGCTTCAGCTTTGACACTGATGAGAAAGTGTATTTTGGAATATATGACAGAAACAGCTTTCATGAAATAGTAATATAAGAGGGGATATAAAATGGGAGAATTTAACGAGTATGTATTTTGTCCATATTGTGGAGGGATTACCGCGCCCGGTACCTGTGTAAATTGTGGTATGCCTACAAACGGGCAGTCTCAGTCACAGAATGAAATGCAGAATGTGGCTTCAGAGCCTGCGATGCCGAAATCAGAGCCGGCATATGCAAAATATCAGCCACAGGGACAGCAACCACAGCAAACAGGCGGTCAGTATCAGCCACAGACGCAACCGGCACAGCAAATAGGTAGTCAGTATCAGCCCCAAGGACAGCAGACGACATCTGCTCAGTCGCAGATACAGGCACAGTCAGGTTCGCAGGGATACACACAATATCAGCCCAAAACAACGTTTGAAACGTCCGGAAACGTGCAGGAACAAACATCTGCACCTTCAGCACAGGGATATAATCCGTACCCGCAGCCAATGGGAACAAACAATTACGGATATGGTACAGGACCAATAAATAATCAGGGTATGGGACAGAATTTCGGACAGACACAGAATTTCGGACAGACGCAGAATTTCGGACAGACGCAGAGCAGCGTAAATCAGCATTCACAGCCAAATGTTACATATAATGAACCACCCAAGAAGAAATCCCGTTGGTGGATTTGGTTATTGGTGATTGGTTTTATTCTGTTCTTTGCTGTGATTGTGGTGGCAATTGCAATTATTGCATCAATGTTTTTCTTCGGAACAAGCGATGTATCTACGTTGAGCAATAACGGACCTACACAGATTACTAACACGCCACAGGTAACAGTTCCGGATTCTACGGAAGATGAGTATGATGATTCAACTCTTGCTGTGTACGCCCGGGAGTTGGGACGCTTGAATTTCAATGATTTTGACTGGGATTTTTATGCTGATTCGGCAATGGTTTATTCTGACACTACGGATGGCAGTAAGGATTTTTATTTGAACAAAGATTATCAGAGTACATTCGGTTCCAATCATGACAATCATACATTAAGTGATTTTACGGGCCAATATTACGAACCCTTTGTGGACTGTATTGATACAAGTTATGACTATAGGTTGTCAAGACATTTTCTTACATACAGTAATGTGGTAGATGAAGTGAATGTGTATGCGGACATTGCCTACATACAGTTTGAAGGTGATACTATTCCAAATGAAGATGAATTGAATCGTCGGATTCTTGAAATGACAGCTAATGATTTCTGGGGATATTTGGATGGACAAACGTCCCTCGCTTATACGCCTTCGGAAGTGAATTTTATGGTGGATTCGTTTATTCCCTATAATGATGGCGAAAAGATGAGTATTTTATTGGATGTAAATACTTATTTGGACGGTTATCGTGAAGAACATTATATTTACGCTATCAATATTGATTTGGTAAACGGTGAGATTATGGATAACGCCTCCATTCTTGAAATTGATGAGAACTTCGGTGCGATGTTCCGAGAAAGAAACAATGCACAGAATGGTGAGGATGTTATAGCTGTTGTAAATTGTACGGATGAAGAATTGGCAGATTTGCTCTCGGATCCGGACACCAACATAGTATTTTTCAGCCCTTACGGAATGGAAGTCGGTATAAATTATATGGCTGATGGTTACAGTTGGGGATGGGTAAGTATTACCTTGTCTGATTATGAGGACTATTTGCAGTAGTTGATTTGAAATGTAAAATTTAAAATATTATGTAAGAAATAGGTAGCAGGTTTGTTACCTATTTCTTATTATAAAAGCGATAAAATTTGTATAAGCATTGTCGAGATTTGTCGATGTGTTTTGATTGATAAAATGTGCTATAAATGCTACACTGACCTTATAAGATCATGAAATACAACTGTTTTTATAATTTCTTTTATATAACTTGTATTTCTCATTCGGCGTTTCTGCCAAAGATTCCATTATTTATTTCAAAAAAGGTCGGTGGTGCATATTGAGGGAGTTTTATTGTACAGCAAAACATGTATTGTTTGTATTGTTAAATAAAACATAAAATCTTAAAAAAAGAATTGACAAAATCGAACGTTTGTTTTATTGTATATACAGAACAAATGTTCAAGGAAAAGGAGAAGAAAATGGATAGAGAAGAAAAAATGAAAGCATTGGATGCTGCGTTATCACAGATTGAAAGACAGTTTGGTAAGGGTTCTGTTATGAAACTCGGTGATCCCGCGACACAGATGAATGTGGAGACTATCCCTACCGGTTCCTTGAGCCTGGATATTGCTTTAGGCCTTGGCGGGATCCCTAAGGGAAGAATTATAGAGATTTACGGACCTGAATCCAGTGGTAAAACAACCGTCACCTTACATATGATTGCTGAGGTACAGAAGCGGGGAGGTATTGCCGGATTTATTGATGCTGAGCATGCATTAGATCCTGCGTATGCGAAAGCAATCGGTGTTGATGTGGATAATATGTACATTTCACAGCCTGATAATGGTGAGCAGGCACTTGAGATCACAGAAACAATGGTGCGTTCGGGTGCGATTGATATTGTTGTAGTGGACTCCGTTGCTGCTTTGGTTCCTAAGGCTGAATTAGATGGTGAAATGGGTGATTCTCATGTTGGTTTGCAGGCAAGATTAATGTCGCAGGCATTGAGAAAGTTGACTGGTGCTATCGGTCGTTCTAATTGTACAGTTATTTTTATCAATCAGTTACGTGAAAAGGTTGGTGTGTTCTATGGTAATCCGCAGGTTACAACCGGCGGTAATGCATTAAAGTTCTATTCTTCCGTAAGAATGGAAATCAGACGTGTGGAACAGTTAAAGCAGGGGGGAGATATTACCGGTAACCGTACACGCGCTAAGATTGTTAAGAATAAGATCGCACCTCCTTTTAAAGAGGCTGAATTTGATATTATGTTTGGTGAGGGGATCTCGTTTGAAGGTGATGTTTTGGACTTGGCTGCAGAAGTGGGTATTATTAGTAAGAGCGGTGCATGGTATGCTTACGAAGGTAATAAAATCGGTCAGGGTAGAGAAAATGCAAAAACGTTCCTGATTGAAAATCCGGATATTTGTGCAGATGTGGAACAGAAAGTAAGAGCTCACTATGGATTACAAGGTACAGCATCGGAAATGGATGGCAAGAAAGAGAAGAAAACTTCTAAATAAGCGAAAGATGAAGCATAAAGATGTTGTTTAAATGTAAAAATCCAAAATAAATATATGAACAAAGGATGATGTGGTAGGGGCATGAACAGAGTGTCCCTACCTGTCTTTTATTAGAAAATATGATAATAAATGAAATACAAGAATTTTCGAAGACAAAATGTAAATTAATATTTGAAGATTTTTCTGCAATTGTACTTTATAAGAAAGATTTGAAAAGATATAGCCTTTCGGAAGGCACAGAAGTGTCAGATAAGCAAATGAAATTGCTAATGGAAGAAATATTGCCATATCGTGCCAAAAGTCGCTGTATGAAGCTTCTGCAAAGTAAGGATTATACAGAAACAGAAATTAGAGGGAAACTGCACACGGACGGATATCCGGAGACTGTTATCGAGATTGCTGTAGCGTATTTATATAGTTTTCATTACTTAGATGATGCAAGATATGCGGAAGCTTATTATCGAAGTCGATGTTTAAAAAAGAGTAGAAAAAAGATTATAATAGAGTTACAGCAAAAAGGGATTGATAAAGAACTTATTTTCGATACATTGGAGAGAGTATGTTCTGATGCGCCTGAGGAAGATGAATTACAATGTATTTCTAAGCTTTTAATAAAGAAGAAATATAGTGATTGTGAGGCAGATTTAACAGAACGTGAGAAGATGAAAGCATATCTTTTTCGTAAAGGCTTTCAAATTGATAATATAAATAATTGTATGAGTAAATTTGATTGGAAAAATATGTAATTATATGGTTCAAAGGGCCAATTATTACTTGACATAATATCGTAAAAAGTTTAAACTAGATATGTTGTAATATCGCATATTAGGGCTATTGTCCTATTAGATAATTGTACAATGAAAATTTAATAAGGAGGTGATCCTGTACATGCCCGAAGTTAGCTTACTGGTTATGTTGATCGCTGTTCTTATTGCAGTCATTGTTTCCGCTGTGGTTTCTGCATTGATTGCACTTTCTGTTCATAAGAAGAAAGTTGCAAAGCAAATTGGTAATGCAGAGGAGAAGGCCAGAGAAATTATCGATGAAGCTTTGAAGACCGCTGAGGCAAAGAAGCGTGAAGGTTTACTTGAAATCAAGGAAGAGTCTATTAAGGCTAAGAATGAACTTGATAAGGAAGTAAAAGAACGTCGTGCTGACGTACAACGCGCAGAGAGAAGAATTCAGCAGAAAGAAGAAAGCGTTGATAAGAAATTAGAGTCCATCGAAAAGAAGGAAAATGCAATTGCTGCAAAGGAAGAAGAATTAGCGAAGCAGAAAGAAATCATTGCAAAGTTAAACGAGCAGCGAGTACAGGAACTTGAACGAATTTCAGGTTTAACCTCTGAACAAGCAAAAGAATACTTGTTGAAAATTGTTGAAGAAGATGTAAAACATGAAACCGCTGTGCTTATTAAAGAAATGGAAAGCAGAGCGAAAGAGGAAGCAGATAAGAAGGCTAAGGAGTATGTGGTTAACGCAATCCAGAAGTGTGCGGCAGATCATGTATCTGAAGTGGCTATTTCAGTTGTTCAGCTTCCCAGTGATGAAATGAAGGGTAGAATCATTGGACGAGAGGGTAGAAATATCCGTACGTTAGAGACAATGACTGGTGTGGAATTAATTATTGATGATACTCCGGAAGCAGTTGTTCTTTCAGGTTTTGATCCTATTCGTAGAGAAGTAGCAAGAATTGCTCTTGAGAAGTTGATTGTAGATGGTCGTATCCATCCTGCAAGAATTGAAGAGACAGTTGAGAAGGCTAGAAAAGAAGTTGAAACATTAATTAAAGAAGAAGGAGAGTCTGCATGTCTTGACGTTGGTGTGCATGGCGTACATCCTGAACTTGTAAGACTTCTTGGTAAGATGCGTTTTAGAACCAGCTATGGTCAGAATGCATTGAAGCATTCTATTGAA
The DNA here is from genome assembly GCA_964591945.1 of uncultured Lachnospiraceae bacterium. Classification (GTDB taxonomy): domain Bacteria; phylum Bacillota; class Clostridia; order Lachnospirales; family Lachnospiraceae; genus UBA3766. The sequence continues at coordinate 21,135 of CAZQBM010000038.1, forward strand.
GTTGCACAGCTTTCAGGTCTTTTGGCTGCAGAAATGGGATTGGATGTCAGAATGGCTAAGAGAGCCGGTTTATTACATGATATCGGTAAATCCGTTGACCAGGAAATGGAAGGTTCCCATATCCAGTTGGGTGCAGATTTGTGTAAGAAATATAAAGAATCTGCTACAGTTATCAACGCCGTGGAATCACATCACGGTGACGTAGAACCTACATCATTAATCTCTTGTATTGTACAGGCTGCAGATGCTATTTCAGCTGCAAGACCCGGTGCGAGAAGAGAAACCCTTGAAACATATACATCACGTTTGAAACAATTAGAAGAAATAACCAACAATTTTAAAGGCGTAGACAAGTCATTTGCTATTCAGGCAGGTAGAGAAGTTCGTGTTATGGTAGTTCCTGAACAAGTTACAGATGATGACATGGTATTATTAGCTCGTGATATTTCCAAACAGATTGAAGCGGAATTGGCTTATCCCGGACAAATCAAGGTTAATGTTATCAGAGAATCTCGTGTAATTGATTACGCAAAATAATTTAAAACCTCTTACGGAAAATCCGTAAGAGGTTTTTTTATACATATTTTAAAAATTATAGTTTTGATGTTATAAATAGTGTGATAAAAAATATAAATTTTTTCTTGTGTAACACGTGCTTTTGTAGTATTATACTATGGAATAAAAAATAAACATTGCGATAGTAAAATCGTTATAATGGAGCAGACATGAAAAAATATCAGGAATTAAGCAGAGAAGAACTTTTATCATTGAGAGAACAGCTTTTGGCAGAATATGAAGATGCCAAAGGAAAGGGATTGAAATTAGATATGTCAAGAGGTAAGCCGGGTGTTTCACAGCTTGAATTATCTATGCCTATGTTAGATGTTATTAACAGTCAGTCTGATATGAAGACTGTTCTTGGTAACGATACCAGAAACTATGGCGATTTGGATGGTATCGGTGAGTGCAGAAGATTGATGGCTACTATGATGGGTGTTCAGAAGGATAATGTTGTCGTTTGCGGTAACTCCAGCTTAAATATTATGTATGATACGGTTTCACGCTCAATGACTAAAGGTGTGAATGGTTCTACGCCTTGGGCGAAATTAGACCAGGTTAAGTTTTTGTGTCCTGTTCCCGGATATGACAGACATTTCAAGATTACCGAATATTTTGGCATCGAAATGATTAATATTCCATTGTACGATGATGGCCCTGATATGGATATGGTAGAGAAGTATGTAAATAATGATCCTGCGGTAAAAGGTATTTGGTGTGTTCCTAAATATTCAAATCCTACAGGTATTTCTTATTCGGATGATGTAATTAAGCGTTTTGCAAACTTAAAGCCTGCCGCTGAGGATTTTAGAATCTACTGGGATAATGCATATGGCATTCATCATTTGTATGATGACAAGCGCGATGAAATTCTTAATATTTTAGAAGAGTGTGAAAAGGCCGGAAATCCTGATATGGTATATATCTTTGCATCTACTTCAAAGATTAGTTTCCCGGGTTCAGGTATTTCAGCGGTGGCATCTTCTCTTGAAAACATTAAATTTATCGAGAGTCAGATGACAATTCAGACTATTGGTCATGATAAAATCAATCAGTTGCGTCATGCACGTTTCTTTAACCAGGTAACTACATTAGAAGAACATATGAAGAAGCATGCTGACATCATTCGTCCGAAATTTGAAGCTGTTTTGGATGTTATGGAGAGAGAACTTGGAGGTCTCGGTATCGGTACTTGGACCAAACCTTATGGAGGATATTTTATTTCCTTTGATTCCTTGGATGGATGTGCTAAGGCAATTGTTGCGAAATGTAAAGAGGCAGGTGTAGTACTTACCGGCGCCGGTGCAACATATCCATACGGCAAAGATCCGAAAGATTGTAACATTCGTATTGCCCCTTCGTTCCCGACACCGGAAGAAATGGCAATGGCAACAAATCTTTTTGTACTTTGCGTGAAATTGGTTAGTGTTGAGAAGTTATTAGAAGCTTAAATTATATAAACGAGTGGGGAAACCTGCTCGTTTTGTTATATAAATTAATAATATTTGAAGGATTCGATAATTTGTGCTAGAATACAACTAAGTATTATTTTAATATTAAGAATAAAGGGAGATATACAGTGGACAATATTAAAAGAATTAAAAGAGAATTAGTGGCAAAAGGTCATATTTTAGATTATTATCATGATACAGTTCAAATTTCAAACGGAAATGTGGTTGTATGGGATTTTATTGGACACAAAGGGGCCGCTGCGGTGGTGCCTGTACTGGAAGACGGAAGAATTCTTATGGTAAAACAGTATCGTAATGCGCTTGACCGTTATACAATTGAAATTCCGGCAGGTGGCGTGGATAGTATAGAGGAACCTCATTATGATGCGGCGATGCGTGAACTGAAAGAGGAGACCGGATATACTACGGATAAATTAGAGTTTTTAATTGCAGTTAACACCACAGTAGCGTTTTGTAATGAAAAGATTTCGATTTATGTGGCGCATGTTTCCGGAAACGGTGGGGCACAGGAACTCGACGAAGATGAGTTTATTAATGTAATCCCTTATGAAGTGAGTGAGTTAGAACGTCTCATTTATGCGGGTGAAATTACAGATTCCAAAACGGTTGCGGCTATTATGGCGTATAAGAATAAATATGTGAAATAAATTATATGGCAATATATTAAGGTCCTGTATGGAATGTTCCGTACAGGGCCTTTAGGTTTATGGTGTAGGTATTATGCAGGAAAATTCAAATAAAAAAGTGAAAATAAAAATCAAAATATAAAATGCTATATATATAAATGATATGCGAAGAAATTGAAACATATATAAAGAAATACAAGCATACATTGATAAAAAACAATGGAGTTTGCGTTGAAGTACAGACACTATGAACGGTATATAAAGCCGGAAACATTCATTTATATTATATTTTTTATAAGTTTTTTGGCCGGAATAATAATTTTTTTTGTGTTTCAAAAAGATGAGGTGCAAGGAATATTGTGGCTGGAACATATTTTACAATATGTGAAATATAGTGAAATTCAATATGGCGATATGTTTTTATATGTTTTAAAGAGAAGAATCATAATGATTGCAATTATAGTTCTTCTCTGTATATCCGGGAAAGGAAAGTATTTTTTGATGGGAGGCGTAGGTCTTGCGGGTGGATTTGCGGGTTTCTATATTATAGAATTTGTGGTGATGAAAGGGATACTTGGAAGTGTATTATTTGCTGTCAGTTTATTTCCGCATTATCTATGCTATGCATACGGATATATATGTTTGTTACGTGGGCTTATGAAGGTAACTAAGAAAGCAAACATTATTAACCGAGATAGTCAAAATAAGATATGTTTTAGTGATATAAATACCAAAGACTTAATGAAAAAACTGTCCCCGGTTGCAGTTGTCATAATAGGAATTTTACTTGAGTGTTATGTAAATCCATTTATTCTGAAATTATTTTTAAAAATTTTTATGTAAATAATCACAAGATATTGATTGAATTGGTCAAAAAAGACGATATGTTGTTGGA